>JAITDF010000107.1 GCA_031282705.1 Opitutaceae bacterium
GACGTACCGCGGACTTCCAAGTCTGCTCCGAAGCTCATGCCTGATTGCGGGTTCGCGGCCAGGCGTGAGTTTTAAGCAGGTTTGGAAACCTGCGGTACGACGGAACCGCGTAACATCAGTGATGTTACTGATTGATGCTGCGCGAAGGCGTCCGTTTTCGTCCATCGTTTATCGTTTATCGTCCATCGTTCGTCTTTCCTCAGGTGTGGGCCGGGAAAAAGAGGAAAGAGAAAAAACGATAAACGATAAACGAAGAACGATGGACGATAAACGGACGCCTTCGCGCGGCATCAGCCAATCACCGCGCTATTTGCGACGCCGTTGTGAAAATACCTTGTCGCCCAATCAATGGTGACTCATTTTGCCGCACCGATGCCGTCCTCCGCCACCTATCTGCCCGTTCTCGTCCAAATCTGCCTCGCCGCCGGGGTCGCGGCGGTTGTCATTGGCGCCAGCCACCTGGCCGGCCAGCGCATGAAAAAACGCACGCGGCTCACCGACGAAGCCTACGAATGCGGGGTCAAATCCGACGGCGCGCCGCACACGCGCTTCGCGGTGAAATTCTACCTCACCGCGATGCTCTTCATCCTCTTCGACATCGAAGTCGTCTTCCTCATCCCCTGGGCGGTGGTTTACCGGGAGTTTCTGGCGCACCACATCGAAATCATCGCGCCGATCCTGTTCTTCATCTTCGTCATCGTGCTGGGACTCCTGTATGAAGTGCGCAAAGGGGCGCTCGAATGGGAAAAATAAACGGCACCGGAATCCCAAGGCGGACAAAACAAAACCATGCGGCTTGAAAAAATCATCGCCCGCAGTCGAGTGATCGACCTGCACGGCGCCGACATGAGGCAGGCGCTTGAAGAACTCCTCGCCGCGTCGCTGACCCGCCTCCCCGGCCTGAAGCGGGAGGCGCTGCTGCACAGCCTCATCCAGCGCGAAAGCACCATGACCACCTATCTCGGCAAAGGCGTGGCCCTGCCGCACGCGCGGGTGAGTCTCGGCCGCCCCTACCTCCTCGCCATCGGCCGCAGCAGGGACGGCGTGCGCCACGACGGCACCAAGTCCGACGAACCCGCCCGCCTCATCCTCATGCTCCTCGCCGACGAAAACGCGCGCGACTACCTGCAAGTGCTCACGGCCATCGCGCGGTTGATGGACGACGAGCACTTCGTCCGCTCGCTCATCGACGCGCCCACGCTGAACGACCTGCACATGCGGCTCTTCGCGGCCCTCGGCGGGCCGGCCGGAAAACCCGCGCCCGCCGCCCGGCAGAACCGCGTGAACCGCTTGATGAGGCGCCATGCCGCGGGCGTGGCGCACGGCGCGGGTTGCAGCGCCATCATGGTCTTCGGCGACACCTTCTCCGGCCCGATCGACCTGCGCAACTGGAAGCCCGCCATGCGCTCGCTCCTGGTCACCCGCGCGCTCATCGACCCCGCGCAATTCAAAGGCGTGTTTGAAAACACCATCCAGGTCCGCGCCTTTTCCAGGCAGCGCCTCGCGCAACTGCGCAGCGCCATCCTCGTCGGCATCACGCGCGGCGTGCTCGACTTCACCGACCGCGTGTGCTGCCTCGGCGGCATCGCGGGCGCGAACCAGTTCGACACCCTCGTCGTGGTGGACGTGGGCCGCGAATTCCAGACGCTCCTCGCCCAGCACACCGACCTGCTGCCCGACGACGTGAAACCCGAGGTGCTCGAACGCGTGCTCGGCATCGCCACCGAGCTCGCCGTGGAAGGCCGCGAAGGCCGGCCCGTCGGCTGCCTTTTCGTGCTCGGCGACACCGCCCGCGTGGACCGGCTCACCAAGCCCCTCGTGATGAATCCGTTTTACGGCTACAAGGAGGAGGACCGCAACATCCTCAACCCCTTCATGGACGAAACCATCAAGGAATTTTCCTCGATCGACGGCGCGTTTGTCATCCGCGGCGACGGCGTCGTGATGTCCGCCGGCAGCCTCATCCAGGCGAGCGACAACGACCACGCGCTGCCCGGCGGGCTCGGCAGCCGCCACGCGGCGGCGGCGGCGATCTCGGTCGCGACGCAATGCATCGCCATCGCCGTCTCGTCGAGCACCGGCCAGGTCTCGCTCTTCCGCAGCGGCGCCATGCTGCCGCTGATGGAAAAAGGAAAATACAGCCCGGTCTGAGCGCGCCGCTCCGGAAAAGGAAAGACCGCGACCATGCCGGGGAAAAAACTCATTCTGGCCACCCGGTCGAGCCCGCTCGCGCTCGCCCAGGCCCGCATGGCCGCGGCGCGCCTCCGGGAACGCCTGGGCGTGGAGACGGAACTGCTCCCGCTCGTCACCACCGGCGACCGCCAGGCGGCCTGGTCGCTGGAAAAACACGGCGGCAAGGGCCTCTTCACCGGCGAACTCGAACAAGCCCTGCTGCGCGGCGCGGCCGACGCCGCCGTGCACAGCGCGAAAGACCTCCCCGGCGGCATGGCGGACGGCCTCGCCCTCGCCGGCTACCTGCCGCGCGAAGACCCGCGCGACGTGCTGGTGCTGCGCGCCGGCGTGACCGCGCCGGCCCTGATCGCCACCGGCAGCCCGCGCCGCCGCCTGCAAATCAGCAGACTTTTCCCCGGCGCCGCCTTCACCGAAATCCGCGGCAACGTGGACACCCGCCTGCGCAAAATCGCGGCAGGCGGCGGCGGCGCGGCAGCGGGTGGCACCGGCGCGGACGGCGGCGGCGCTGCGGGTGGCGGCGGTGGTGCGGCGGCAGGCGGCGGCGCGGCGGACGGCGCGGCGGCGGACGCGACGCTGCTCGCCGCCGCCGGCCTGCGCCGCCTCGGCATCGCCGGATGGCCGGGCCTGGAGTTTCGCGTGCTCGATTGCGAACACATGGTGCCCGCGACCGGCCAGGCCGCCATCGCCGTGCAATGCCGCGCCGCCGACGCCGCGCGTTTCGCCGCCGCGCTCGACGCGGAAACCGCGCGGTGCGTGACGCTGGAGCGCGCCTTCCAGACCGCGCTCGGCGGCGGCTGCCACACCGCCGCCGCCGCCCATGTGACCTCCGCC
>JAITDF010000146.1 GCA_031282705.1 Opitutaceae bacterium
TGCCCGACCGCCACGACTGGCCCGATCTGTCCGCCACCCAAAAACGCTTCGAGTCCTGCCGCCGCCTCTACAACCACCAACGCTCCCACGATGCCCTCGCCCTGGCCGTGCCCGTCAGCCGCTACCAATGCAGCCTCAGAGCCTGTTGAAAAATTTAAATTTGTCAACAGGCTCTGAGGCCCTCCCATCACCTGAAAAAACTCCCAAAAAAAGTGTCACCCTCATAGCGGGACAACTGTTACCCTTGACCCGGGACTATACACGGCGAGACCGCCCTACCAAAAGCCTGCCAAAAGACTGGCTGCCGCGCAACATCAGTGACGCACTTGTGCCGCGCCGCCCGCATCCCGCGCGCCGCCGCCTCGCGCGCCACCGCGCCGCCCGCGCTGGAAACGCCCCGCCGGCACCCGGAAAATTTTCCGGGTGCATCCGCGCCCATCTTGAATACATTCCCCGGCGCCATGCCCACAGTTCTCGTCATTTTGCCGGAAGGTTTTGAGGAAATCGAAGCCGTCACGCCCATCGACCTCCTGCGCCGCGCCGGCGTGGAAGTCACCGTCGCCGCGCTCGCCGGCGGCACGCTGGTCGCCGGGCGCAACGGCATCACCCTGCGCGCCGACACGACGCTCGCCGACACCCTGCGCGCCGCCGCCGCCAAACCCGCCGCCACGCCACGCGCCTCCTTCTCCGACACCGACACCGCCACCACCGCCGCCGCCTTCGACCTGCTCCTCCTGCCCGGCGGCCCCGGCGTGAAACACCTGCGCGCCGACCCGCGCGTGGCCGCGCTTGTGCGGGCGCAGGCCGCCGCCGGACGCCGGCTCGCCGCCATCTGCGCCGCGCCGGCCGTGCTCAACGACGCCGGGCTGCTCGCCGGCCGCCGCCACACCGCGCATTTCTCCGTCGCCGCCGAACTGCCCGCGCGCCTGCCCGGCGAGCGCGTCGTCATCGACGGGAAAATCATCACCTCGCGAGGGGCCGGCGCCGCGCTCGACTTCGGCCTGGCGCTTGTCGCGGAACTGGTCTCGCCCGAAAAATCGCGGGAAATCCGCGCCTCGATCTGCGCGTGAGCGCGGACGCCCCGCCGGCGAACCGGCGCGGCTGCGCCCAATCGAAAATCGAGAATCAAAAATCAAAAATCATGAAACCCTTCGACCTCCTCGTCATCGGCGGCGGCAGCGCCGGGTTTAACGCCGCCAGCGTCGCCGCCGGGCTCGGCGCGCGCGTCGCCATCGCGGACGGCGCGCGCGAACTCGGCGGGCTCTGCATCCTGCGCGGCTGTATGCCTTCGAAAACACTGCTCCACTCGACCGAGGTGCTGCACCTCGCGCAAAAGGCAAAAACCTTCGGCCTCGAAATCCCCCGCGCCGCCGCCGACATGCGCGCCATGCACGTGCGAAAGAAAAAAATCATCGCGGAGTTCGCCGGCCACCGCGCGCGGGCGCTCGCGTCCGGCCGCTGCAAACTCTTCCGCTCCCGCGCCCGCTTCACCGGCCCGCACACGGTCGAACTCGACGACGGCAAAAAACTCGCCGCGCAAAAAATCCTCGTCGCCACCGGCTCGCGCGTCTCCATCCCGCCGATACCGGGGCTCGCGGAGACGCCCGCGTGGACGAGCGACGACGTGCTCGACCTCGATTTCATTCCCCGGAGCGTGCTCGTGCTCGGCGGCGGCATCGTGGCCTGCGAGCTTTCGCAATTCCTCCGCCGCATCGGCTCGCGCGTCGTGCAAGTGCAGCGCAGCGCGCACATCCTCAGCGACCACTCGCCCGAGGCGTCGGGCGTCGTGGCGCAGGCCTTGCGCGCCGACGGCATCGAGCTTTTCGCCGGCACGAAAATCCTGCGCGTCACCGCCGCGCGCGCCGACACCGCCGGCGGCGCCGCCAACAGCATCGCCGGCGGCGCGCGCGAAGCCGCCGCCGCCGCCGGCGCCACCACCGCCACCGCCGGCGCCGCCGCCGCGCGCGGCGTCGCCGTCACCTTCGTGCACGGCGGCAAAACCATCACGCGCCGCGCCCGCCACCTTTTCAACGCGCTCGGACGCGAGCCGCTCACCGACGGCCTGAACCTCGCCGCCGCCGGCGTGAAGCTCCGCGCCGACGGACGCATCGCCGTCAACCGCTTCCAGCAGACCAGCGCCCCGCACATCTACGCGGGCGGCGACGTCTGCGGCCCGCACGACATCGTGCACCTCGCCGTGGCGCAGGGCGAGCTGGCCGCGCGGCATGCGCTGGGCATCCCGAACCTGAAACCCGTCTCCGCGCTCCCGTTGCTCAACGTCGTTTTCACCGACCCGCCGCTCGCCACCATCGGCGCGAAGGAAAACGAACTGCGCGCGCGCGGCGCGCCGTTCCTGTCCGCGGGCTACCCGTTCGACGACCACGGAAAATCCATCCTCATGGACGAGATGCGCGGCTTCGTGAAAATCATCGCCGGGCCGGGGCGCGGGCGCCTTCTCGGCGCCGAAATCGTCGGCCCGCAGGCGGGCGAGCTGATCCACTGCTTCACCACCCCGCTGGCGATGCGCGCGACCGTTTTCGACATGCTGCGCGCCCCGTGGTATCACCCCACCCTCGCGGAAATCATCACCTATCCGCTGGAAGAGATCGCCGGACGGATCGGCGCTGGTGCCCGGGACAGGACTTGAACCTGCACGCCTTTCGGCAACGGCTCCTAAGGCCGTCGTGTCTGCCATTCCACCACCCGGGCGCGGAAAGTGCGCGGGTGGAGCTTGCCGGCGGGCGTTTCGGGTTGGCAAGCGCGCAATCGCGCGCGGCGCGCACGCGGGATGCACGCGGCGCGAAGCCGGTATTGGCCGGCGGATGTCACGCAAAAACGTCCGGGGCGTTGGCGTGACCGCGCCCCCCGCGCCGTCCGCGCTGCGGTGGTTTTGGAAGATGGTTTCGGGAAATGGGAGTTATGGGAGACCTGGGAGATATAGGAGAAATGGGAGGCATATGGCGTTCTCCAAAGTCCCATATCTCCCATAACTCCCATTTC
>JAITDF010000147.1 GCA_031282705.1 Opitutaceae bacterium
GCTAATTGCTGAAAATGCCGACGCGCCAAATTTATACGAAACCGCCAAGAACAAAGACCAAAAGAAAAGTGTGGACACGACGGCGGAGCCGAAAAAAGTAGAGGGAAAGGCGCTGAAAGTTTCTGCCTCATTGCTTCCGCCAAAAAATGCGGACGAATTCGAAAAGCCGTTTCATCTTTCAATGGCATTTCCCGTGCCTGTGACAAAATTGCATGAGAAAACTCCAAAAATCAGCGGTGATAAATCCATTCGATTTGACCAGCCGAAAAATGATTTCTTCCCCGGCCTTTATTTCCGCTGGCCGGTTGACATTGACACCGAAACAATAAAAAAAGAGGAACGGAAAAGGATTTGGTGTGCCACGGATTTCGAACCGCTCCACATATTGAGTGTGGATTTGGGTGTTCGGTTCGCAGGTGCTTGGTGCCGCGCTGAAATTGCCAAACGTAAACCCACAAACGGCGAGCGTGTCATTTCGTCGCCGCTTGATGACTCGGAGACTGGAAAAATTGTTTTCGACATAAAAGAGGTTGGAACATTCCGTTTGCAAGGCGAGGATGTGAAAATCTGGAAAAAGCACAAGGGTGACAGTGAATACCTTTTTGGCGAGGAGCCGTGGGGAAGCGCGGGACGAAAAGCAAAACCAGAGGAAATTGCGGCATTCAAAAAGCTCGCCATTGCCATTCTCCCCGAAAGCACACGATCCCCTTTGCCGGATGAAGCCGAATTGAAATTTTTTCCACAGCTTGGCGCACATTTGCAATTCCGTCTTGCACGGCGAATCGGGCAATTGCGTTTCTTGTTCAATCTTCGTTGGCGGGCCATTGGAAAAAGCAAAAAAGTCGTGGAAGGCGGCGAACCAAGATACGAGGCACAGACCGGAAAAGCGCTTTGCGCATTGCAACGTGAAAACCGTTTCCGCGCGCTGGGGATGTTGTATTTCCTCCCACGCAACAAACAGGGCGTGTTGTTTGAAAATATTAATGATATCCCGGAAAATGAACGCGGAGAAGAGGAGTCCTGCATAAAGGAATTGCGCAAAGCGCTTGTTAGTTCCTTGGAGAAATGGGATACGCTCGTCCCCGAAGGTCTGTTTAAGAAAGCCAGGACAAAGGTCGCCAAGGATGCCCTGAAATCCGCGCAGGCCGAGTTTCGCAAAAACGTGCTTAATGAAGCAGGATTTAATTGGCAGGCACTTGCTGACGAAGCGTCACGTCAGATTGATGAAATTATGGCCACGCTGAAGGGCATGGATAACGGACGGGACTCCATTGTCGCGCGGGTTGCCCATTTCATCTGGCCGCTAAGGGGAAAGGAATGGGTTTGGTGTCAGTGTTCGCCTTGTGCGAACGGCGTGCAATCGCATATTGACTATTCCTTGAATTCCGAGCGGAACGAAAACATCTCCGGGATGAGGGGTCTGAATATGCGACGCATTGAATTATTTCAGGAATTCCGAAGAACGCTTCAGAGTATCGCAAAGCAGGAACGCCGTTACTATCGCGACAGCGACAAGGGCTTAGAGCCATCGGTTATTGCTCTTGGTGGTGTCATTCATGAGCCAGCAGCAGCTTGGTTGCGACGCATCAATGAGTTCCGTGACCAGCGTGTTGACCAAACCGCGCATTTGATTTTGGCGGAGGCATTGGGTTTGAAATTAAAGAATCCCGACAAGGTGGAAATTGACGGCAAGAAAAAATCGAAGTTAAAATCCGAGCGTGATTTGCATGGACGCTATGAACGCAGCAAAGATAAACCGATTGTTTCCGCAATTGTTTTGGAAAACCTTTCACGTTATCGAATGTCACTTGACCGTTCGCGTTTTGAGAATCGTCAATTGATGGAATGGTCACATCGCGCCATTCTCTTGAAATTGCAAGACATGGCAAAGGTTTTTGGCATTCAAATTTTTACCGTGGACGCCCGTTTTTCGTCGCGTTTCAGTTCGCGCACTGGCGTTCCCGGCATTCGTTGCGCCGAAGTCGCGAAAGGATTTGAAAAAGAGCATCCATGGAAAAAATGGGGGGACGAAACAGTCAAAGGTAAGGAAAAAAACAGAAAACCATCGGAACGCGCGGAACTGATAAAAGAAACGGCGGAACTATTGAACAAGTTGCCGGAAAACTCCAAAACGACTTTAATACTGCCTCTTGATGGCGGTCCATCGTTTTTTCCCGTCATCTCGCATGAAGCCGGCGAAGGATTGGAATCCAATGCCGATATTAATGCCGCTGTGAACATTGGGCTCCGCGCCGTGGCACACCCCGATTGCCTTGATGTTTTCCCCATTTTTCGCGCCAAGCCGTCAAAAGACGGCAACGTTGAAATACAAAAGCCCAAACGTGGCATTTACACCATTATCGGTGATACTGAGCGGGTTTTGAAACTGTGCGAACAGAAGAAAAAAGAGGGGAGGCAAGAGGACGAAATAAATGACCCTCAGACGGCGCCGGCGGCGGAAGCCAACGAAGATGAAACGCCCAAGGATGCCGATAGTGAAAAAATTACCTATCTTTTTGTCTGCAAAAAAAACTGCCTCACTATTCCAGATGGGAACTGTTTTAATTTTCCGAAACATTCTGACGTTTTCGGGGCGACAACAAGAATTTATTGGAGTCGTGTAAAACAAGAATGTTTGGCAAGAATCCGAACAGTCAATGCAGACCGCCTCCAAACCGTCGACAAAGATGACATCCCGTTCGACTGCCCATGAAAAACACTCTGTCCAGAATAAAACCGGTTCCCCTGCCTATTGCTGTCCCCGCCCCAAGATACGATGCCCTTCTCGAAAAAATTTCCGGCGCCTTCGCCACCGGCCAGCGGCGTGTCGCGCAGGCGGTCAACACCGGCATCGTCGAAACCTATTGGAACATAGGCCGCCACATCGTCGAGTTCGAGCAGAAGGGAGACATCCATTCCGAGTATGGCTCCAAGCTCCTTGACAGGCTGAGTCGCGATTTGAAATTCCGTAATGGGAAGGGGTTCAGTCGCAGCAATCTTGTTTACATGAGGTTGTTATACATTCGCTACCCAATTGGTCAGACACTGTCTGACCAATTGAGCTGGTCTCATTACATCGAGCTTCTGGGAATTGATGACCCGCTTGAGCGTGGTTTTTATGAAAAACAATGCCTTCTGGAAAACTGGTCTTTTCGGGAACTCCAGCGCCAGAAAAAGACCTCGCTCTTTCTCCGTTTCGCAGCCGGGAAAAACAAGAAGGAGATTCTGCAACTCGCAAAAAAGGGAAACATCATCGAGTCGCCCGCCGACGTTCTTCGCAGCCCTTACGTTTTCGAATTTCTGAACATGCCGGAGCCGGCGGCTTTATCTGAAACGGAAATTGAAAACCGCCTTTGTAACGACCTCGCCTCCTTCCTGCTCGAACTCGGCAAGGGCTTCGCCTTCGTCAAGCGCCAGTATCGAATCACCCTCGACAACCGCCACTATCACGTGGACCTGGTGTTTTATCACCGGATTCTGCGCTGCTTTGTCCTGGTTGATTTGAAAACGGCGAAAGTGCAGCACGAGGACATCGGCCGGATGAACATGTATCTCGGCTATTTTGCCAACGAGGAGAATGTCGAGGGTGACAATCCGCCGGTCGGCATTATTCTCACGAGGGAAAAGGATTCCCTGCTGGTAAAATATGCCACCTACGGAATGAACAGCCGCCTGTTCGTCCAAAAATACCAGCTCTACCTGCCCAGCGAGGATGAGCTTCGCCGCAAAATCGAAAACACTTTCCGGCAGGCCGCCTTGGAAAAAACGGGTGCGAAAAAATCCCGCCCATAAAAGTCCCTCCCATGTCCGACAACCTTCCCGCCGACCGCGAGGCGCTGCCGCTGATGCCGGTGCGGCGGCTAAACAATTACGTCTGGTGCCCGCGTTTGTTTTATTTGCAGTGGGTCGAAAACCTTTTTGAGGAAAACGCCGACACCGCCGCCGGCTCGGCCGTTCACCGCCATGCCGACAGGCCGACGCGGGTGGACGATGAGAAAATGGAGGCGTTGAAAAACGGCCTGCCCGAGGGGACGGTCATTCGCAGCCTGCGCCTGGAAAACGCGGAGCTCGGGCTTTGCGGCGTGGTGGACATCGCCGAGGGCGGGCCGGAGGGTCTCGAACTCGTGGACTACAAGAAAGGCTCCCCGCGCCGGCTCGACGACGGCACCTTGTCGGTGAAGGAGCCCGACGCCGTCCAGCTCGCCGCCTACGCGCTTCTGCTCAAGGCCGGCGGCGCGCGCGTCGCGCCCGCCGCCACCGTTTATTACGCCGCCGAGAAAAAACGCGTCACCTTTCCGCTCGGCGAGGCTCTGTTTGCACAAGTCCGCGCCGTCCTCGCCGGGGCCCGCGCCGTCGCCGCCGCCGGAAAAATCCCGCCGCCGCTGCCGGACGACTCGCGCTGTTTGTATTGCTCGGCGTATCCGATCTGCCTGCCGCGCGAATCGGCGTGGTGGCGTCAGCACCGCGCCGCGCCGCGCGACCACGACACGCGCACGCCCCCGCTGCCCGGCTTCGAGGCGCTCCTGCCGCCAGACCCCGCCATCCGCGAAATCCCCGCGCCCGATCTTTCCGGCCAGCCGCCGCGCCCGCCGCGGCTCGACGGCGAGATTCTCGTTGTCCAAACCGCCGGCGCGATGATCGGGCAAAGCGGCGGCGAATTCACCGTGACCGTCAAGGGCGTGGCGCTGCGCAAGCTGCCGCGCCACCAAGTCCGCGCCATTTATGTTTACGGCGCCGTGCAACTCACCGCGCAGGCCGTCCAGACCGCGCTCGAAGAGGAAATCGACGTCGCCTACTTCGCGCCCAGCGGACGTTTCCTCGGCTTGTTGCGCGGGCTGCCGGCGTCCGGCGTGGACGCCCGCCTCGGACAATACACCCTCTTCCAGCAACCCTTCGCGCGCCTGCGGCTGGCCGGCGAGGCTGTCCGCGCAAAAATCCACAACCAGCGCGTCCTCCTCATGCGCAACGGCGACCCCGGCGGCGGCGTTTTGTTTGAAATGGCCCGCCTGCGCGACGCCGCCCCGCAAGCGCCCTCGCTCGAGGAACTGCTCGGCATCGAGGGCGCCGCCGCCAATTTTTATTTCCAGCAATTCCCCACCATGCTGAAGGAGCGCGCCGCGTGGGCGTTTGATTTCAACGGACGCAACCGCCGCCCGCCCCGCGATCCGGTGAACGCGCTGCTGTCGTTCGGCTACTCGATGCTGGCAAAGGAACTCGCGGGCGTGTGCCACGCCGTCGGGCTGGATCCGTTTCTGGGCTTCATGCACCAGCCGCGCTACGGACGCCCCGCGCTCGCGCTCGACCTGATGGAGGAATTCCGTCCGCTCGTCGCCGACAGCGTTGCCCTCAGCCTCATCAACCGCGGCGAACTGGAGGAGGCCGATTTCATCCGCTCCGCCAGCGGCACCTCGCTCAACGAACGCGGCCGCCGCGTCTTTTGGGAAGCGTGGTTCCGCCGCCTCGACACCGAGGTCAGCCATCCGGCCTTCGGTTATAAAATGAGCTACCGGCGCATGTTCGAAGTGCAGGCCCGCCAGCTCTGGCGCCACGTGCGCGGCGACGCCGCCGGATACCACGGCTTCACGACGCGCTGAGAGACGCGCTGGGAATGACACCACACGCCGGCATTGTTAATTGACCGCCATGTCCTCGCCGCGCCGCCGCTATCTTGTCTGCTACGACATCGCCAGCCCCAGGCGCCTGCGCCGCGTCGCGCGCCTGCTGGAGGGCTTCGGCACGCGCCTGCAATACTCGGTCTTCGAGTGCCCGCTCGACGAGTTGCGGCTTGAGCAGGCCAAGGCCGCCCTGCGCGAGGAAATCAACAGCGACCAGGACCAGATCCTATTCGTGTCGCTCGGCCCCGAGGCCGATGACGCCACGCTCGTGATCGCGACCCTCGGGCTGCCTTACAGCGTGCGTTCGCGAGTGACGATTGTTTAAGGGAACCTCCAAAAATTGAACAGAAGTCACAAATTGAACGAAGAACAACAGAGGGCTGCCTGCCATTGGCTATTCCAGCCTGTCTTTAGTAACTGATGTTACGCGGAAGAGCCCATTCTCTTTCTTCTTTCCTCTTTCTCTTTCTCCCGGCCCACACCTGACGAAAGAAGAAAGAGAAAGAGAAAGAGGAAAGAAGGTTCGTCGCTTATGTAGAGAGCCCGTGAAGCCTCGGAGCAGCGGTGTTTCAAGCCCCGGAGGGGCGGCAGCATTTAGCCGTGGGTGACGGGCGAAGCGAGGAACCCACGGAAAACGTTAATAGAAACCCAAGCACTGAAGGGGCGGCAGCGCGCGCCGTTCGCCTCATCGCATTTCCCCGCCCTTCCCTCGCTGCCGCCCCTTCGGGGCTCGTTTTTTTCTTGATGGATTCCGTGGGTTCCTCGCTTCGCCCGTCACCCACGGCTATGGGCTGCCGCCCCTTCGGGGCGAAGTCCGCCGACACCGGTGCCTGGCGCTCCTCCGGGGCTGAAACACCGCGCTCCTCCGGGGCCGAAAAGATCAAGCACTGTCTCCGCTTCCGCGTAACATCAGTTATTAAAATGCCCCGGAACGCCGGTTCACCGGGTCGGCGGGCGGCGGGGCGTCAGTAGCTCCTGCCGGAGGCGTTTTCGTGGTAATTGATATAAGCCTGGTTCACCACGCGGTAGCCGCCGGGGGTCGGGTATTTGCCGGTGAAATACCAGTCGCCGGTGTGGTCCGGCACCGCGGCGTGCAGGCTGGCGATGCTTTGGAAGATGACTTCCAGCGGGCCGTCCCAGGCGATGTTGCGCCGGGGGCGGACGAGGTCGGCGATTTTTTTCGAGATTTCGCCGGCGGTGAAGGGTTCGTAGATTTTGCGGACGCGGTTCTCCGTCTCGCCGCGTTCCACGGCCCGGCGGCAGAGCTGGTAAACTTCGTCGAGGAGGGTTTGCTGGCCGCGTTCCTTGATGAGGGAGACGGCGGCTTCGAAGGCGATGAATTTGCCGAGTTCGGACATGTCGATGCCGTAGCAGTCGGGGTAGCGGATTTGGGGCGCGGTCGAGGCGATGATGATTTTTTTCGGGTTGAGGCGCGAGAGCATGCGCAGGATCGATTTTCGCAGCGTGGTGCCGCGCACGATGGAGTCATCGACGCAGACGAGGTTGTCGATGCCGGGGCGGATGGTGCCGTAGGTGATGTCATAGACGTGGCCGGCGAGCAGGTTGCGCGCGCCTTCCTCGCCGATGAAGGTGCGGAGTTTGATGTCCTTGCTGACGACTTTCTCGCCGCGGGGCCAGTTGCGGAGGATGACTTCGTCGAGCATGGCTTCGTCGAGGGTGCCGGCTCGGGAGGCTTCGAGGATGATTTTTTTCACTTCGTCGCGGCGGCGTTCGCGGAGGGCGTGGAGGAGGCCGTAGTAGCTGACTTCGGCGGTGTTGGGGATGAAGGAGAAGATGGTGTTGCCCCAGTCGCTGCCGATGGCGGTGATGATCGGGCCGGCGAGGCCGGCGCCGAGGGCTTTGCGCTCGGCGTAGATGTCGAGGTCGTTGCCGCGGGAGAAGTAGATGCGCTCGAAGGAGCAGGCGGCGCGGGGCAGGGGGGCGGTGAAGGGCGCGGTGGTGACGGCGCCGTTTTTCTTGATGACGGTGACGTGGCCGGGCGGGACTTCGGCGGTGGCGTCGTCGGCGGCATCGAAGATGGTCATGAGCGGGGCGCGTTCGGAGGCGAAGGCGATGACTTCGTCGTCCTCGTAGCGCCAGCAGGGGCGGATGCCGGCGGGGTCGCGGGCGACAAAGGCGTCGCCGTTGCCGATGAGGCCGCAGAGGGTGTAGCCGCCGTCCCATTTCTGGGAGGCGCGGGTGAGGACGCGGGTGAGGTCGAGGTCGTCGGAGATGCGCCGGGAAAGCTCGGCGCCGGAGAGTCCGCGGGAGCGGAGGAAGCGGTAGATGTCCTCGTGCTCCTCGTCGAGGTAGAAGCCGATTTTTTCGAGGAGCGCCTGGGTGTCGGTCGCGAAGATGGGGTGGTGGCCCATGGCGATGAGGCTGCGGTTGAGCTCCTCGGTGTTGGTCATGTTGAAGTTTCCGCAGAGGGCGAGGTTGCGGGTGGGCCAGGGGCTGCGGCGGAAGAAGGGGTGGCAGGAGCTGATGGTGTAGCCGCCGGAGGTGCCGTAGCGGAGGTGGCCCATGAGGAGTTCGCCGCCGAAGTCGAAGTGTTTGCGCACGGTGTCGGCGAATTCGGGGTGGATGGTGCCGGCGGCGATTTTTTTGGCGTAGTCGGCGTTGAGGCGCTTGAAGATGCGGTCGAGGGGGTTGTCATCGACGCAGCGGTCGCGGAACATGTAGGGCTCGCCGGGCGGGACGTCGAGTTTCACGCAGGCGACGCCCGCGCCGTCCTGGCCGCGGTTGTGCTGTTTTTCCATGAGGAGGTAGAGCTTGGTGAAGCCCCAGAGCGGGGAGCCGTATTTCTCGTGGTAATACGGGAGGGTTTTTTTCAGGCGGATGAGGGCGATGCCGCATTCGTGGGTGAGTGAGTCGCTCATGGTGTGGTGGTGGCGCTGGTGTTTCCGGTTTGTGGTGAAAGGCGCGGGGGCGGGCAAAAAACAAACCCCGCGCCGGCGGGCGCGGGGCGGGTGGTCACACTACGGCGGGGAAGTTCATGGGTTCCTCGCTGGTTTCGTTGCATTGTGTGTCGGCGTTGAGCCAAAAGCATGACGCAGCGCCGGGGCGCGGGGTCAAGGGTTTTTGCGTGGGGACATCGGGCCGCCGCCGGGAAGCCGCTGCCATGCAGTTAAAAAGGGACCCGCGCGGGGACGGGGGTGTCCCGGTGTTGCAACGCGCGGCGCGGCGCCGGGCGCGACAAAACTTCCAACCTTCCCAATCATGAAAATCCCATCCTTGGCCGCGGCCTGCGCGCTGGCGGCGCTTGTTTTTCTCTCCGGGTGCGGCACGCGCTCGATTTCCAATTCCGATTACCCGGAGCGCTCAAACCGTTACGGCCGGCGTCCGGACAACGGCTATCGCGGCGAGCTGGCCGAGGTCGATGTGCTCGGTGTGGACACGACGCGGGCCATCGCCGAAGGCGACATCGTCTCCGCGCTGGAAAACGCCGGCGACGCGCGCCTCGTGCGCGGGGGCAGACTCCTGCTCATCCAGTCCGGCGCCCCGCGCCCCGACGCGGAAATGTCCGAGGCGATGGGCCGGTATTTCACCGTGGCGGAATTTTCGGGCGTGCCCGCCGATGCGGGGATGAGCCGGGGCGCGTCCTACAACAAACAACTCCGTCTCATGGCCGGGCACGGAGGCTACGACAAAATCGTCTGCTATTGGGGCGTGCCCGAATCCGCGCGCGAGAACAAGGTCACCAAGGCGGTTTCATGGGTGCCGATCCTCGGCGGCGCGGTGCCCGACGAGCGGCAGACCATGCGCATCCGCCTGCGCGCCGCCATCATTGACGTGCGCACCAACAACTGGACGATGGTCACGCCGCCGCCGGTCAAGAGCGGCGATTCAAGCTCGGGTTACACGCGCAAGGCCACCGACCAGGGCCTCGTCAACGAGCTGAAAGCCAGAGGCTGTCAGGAGCTGGCGAAGACCCTCGCGGACTCCCATGCGGCGGCGGCGGGGAAATAAACCCGGCCCGCCGAAACCCGGTCCGCCGTTGTTTTGACTGTGGATGCGGAACCCTTGGAGTCGGCATCGGCAATTTTCCCCGCGGCGACATCGCGCGCCTCTTCGCGCAACGCACGGCGGAGACCGGCTGGCAAATCACGACGGAGGCGCTCGATTGCACTTGGGAGCAGACGCGCGGCCAGCCGGGGATCGTCAACTCGCTGTTCATGCGCGCCACGCTGCGTGACATGCGACGCGTGGGCGCTCAACCCTCCGCGCCGCCCAACCCCCGCGGGGCGCGGCCGGCGAAGGTGCTTTCCATTTCCGCCCAGGCCAGGCCCAGACGTATGATGATCAGCGTCATGAGTGTCGCCCCGTCAATCGCGACGACCCCCATCAGGTAGCCCGGCATGCCGGCGTGCAGCGTGAAGAACAGCACGCAAACCAGCGTGGCGAGGTTCATGGCCTGCCCGGCGAGGATGGCGTTGGGCCGCCGGCGCCACGCGGCCAGCCCCTCCGCATGGCCGCGCAGGGATTGCACGACCGGCAGCGCCGCGAGCAGCAACGCGGCGCGCATGGCCAGCGGGATGTCATCCGGCGGGAGACTCTGGATGCCGCCGAAATACCACCGCGCCACCGCCGGGATTTGCCCGGCCAGCGGGATGAGCGCCAGCACGCCGCCCGCCGCCAGCGCGAAACGGAACATCGCGTGGTCGTTTTTGTCGCGCGGCGGAAAAGCCAGCGCCACGGCCTGTATGCGCAGCGCGGCCATGCCCATCGGGTTGACCACGCCCATGGTGATGTAATGGATCGGCAGCATCCGCGCCGGGTCGGCGGCGCGCGCGATGAACGCGCCGATCATCAACCCGGCGACCGTCAGCAGCATGCCGCCGAAGGACAGCGGGATCATGAACAACAACTGCGTGCCCGGCCCCGCCAGCCGCCCGTCGCCGGGCGCGAGGCGGCGGATGTGCGGGCGCGCCAGCCAGCGCGTGAGCAGCAGTTCGAGCAGCACCGGCCCGGTCATGGCCAGCACGCCCATGCGATGCCCCACCCAGCCCAGCCGCACAAACAACGGCGCCAGCACGAGGGTGAGCGCGATGCGCGCGAGCGTGGCCCAGTTGGCCCCGGCGCTGTCGCGCGCGTTGTAGAGCGCCACCAGGCTCGTGTTGCGCAGGAAAAAGAAAACCTGCATCGGGATGCTCAAAAACAGCACCTCGCGCGCGGTCGTGTCCATCGGCGCCGCCAGCCCCAGCAGCCCGTGGAAGATGAAGCCGTCCACCGGATGCACGCACGCCAGCACCTGCATGACGATGAGCGCGGCGCACACCCACTGGTTCAGGCGGCGAAAGATGCGAAACCCCGCCGCGTCGCGCCCGAACACCATGCCGGTGGTGAGCAGGCCGCTGCCCGCCGCGCCGATCATGAACATCACGGCCTGCCCCTGGGCGAGCGCGGCCATGTCCACCACGCCGTTTTTCCCGTGGGAAACGATGGAGGCGACCAGCGGATAGGTCAGGCTTTGCGAGACCGCCTGGATGACCAAGGGAATATAAAATCTGGCCGCCCGCCACGGTGTATAATCAGCCTGGGCGCCCGCGATGTTGGATGTTTGCATGAAATCCCCGCACTCTAGCATGGCGCCCGCCAAAGACAACTCCGCGCATGGCCCGGCCCGCCCGGCGGGTGCAACAGGAAGTGATGTCACCGCCGGAGTCTTTCTCTTTCTTCCTGATGGGACGCGGCGGCCAGTTTTGGCAGGGCGGTCTCGGCGGGACCGCCGCGGGCACCACGAGGCAAACGACGGCG
>JAITDF010000172.1 GCA_031282705.1 Opitutaceae bacterium
CGGTAAAGTCCGCCACGACTTTCCGGCCATCGCAGGCTTGAAACTCAAACGTTTTTTGCTGACAGTGTGTTTGAGGCCGGCCGGCCGGTGATCCCTTTTCTTTTGGTTTCATAACAACAAGTTAAGGGCACCCCGGCCGGCCTCAAGATTTTTTGGTGTGAAATATGCGGGCTAACCACTAATTAAGAAGTATTGCGGCTAAGGGCGGGCTTCTCGCACGGGCACGGGCACGGGCATCGGGAATAGCGGGGAAGCAGTTTTCTCCAGCTGTTTTCAGTGAGACTGTGAAGTGCCGGTGCGGCGAGGTTCCGGGGGCTGATAGGCGACGGGCGCGGGGGCTTCAGCGTCCCGTTTTCGGGGTTTTATTCCACCATCATGCGTTCGTTGGTGAATTTTTCGCACATGGCGTAGATTTCCTCGGGGGATTCTTTTTTCAGCGCTTTCGCGGCCAGGGCGCGGGCGTCGGTCATTTTCATGGCGCGGACGAGATACTTCACGGGGGCGATCAGCGGGGGGGTCATGCTGAGTTCGTCCACGCCGAGGCCGAGCAGGAGGGCGGCGTAAACGGGGTCGCTCGCCATTTCGCCGCAGACGCTGACTTTGCGTTTTTGTTTGTGCGCCTCGGCGACGACGGTGTCGATGATGCGCAGGATCGCGGGGTGCGTGGGTTCGTAGAGGTGCGCGATGCGGTCGTTGCCGCGGTCGATGGCGAGGGTGTATTGGATGAGGTCGTTGGTGCCGATGCTGAAGAAGCCGGACTTGCGGGCGAGGATGTCGACGGTGGCGGCGGCGCCGGGGATTTCGATCATGGCGCCGACTTGCATGGTTTCGTCGAAGGGGGTGGCGGAGCGGCGGAGTTCGGCGCGGCATTCGTCGAGGATGGCGTTGGCGCGGTCGAATTCGCGGGCGCCGCTGATCATGGGATACATGAGGAGGACTTTGCCGTGGGCGCTGGCGCGGAGGATGGCGCGGAGCTGGTCTTTGAAGAGGTCCACGTGTTCCAGGCAGAAGCGGATGGCGCGGAAGCCGAGGAAGGGGTTGGCTTCGGGGGAGAACATGTCGGGGTTGCCGGGCATGGGTTTGTCGCCGCCGAGGTCGAGGGTGCGGATGGTGACGGGGGCGCCGTCCATGGATTCGGCGGCGGTTTTGTAGGCGAGGTATTGTTCCTGTTCGGTGGGGATGCGGCGGTCGCGCAGGTAGAGGTATTCGGAGCGGAAGAGGCCGACGCCTTCGGCGCAGTTGTCTTTCACGAGCTGGAGTTCGTCCACTTTTTCAATGTTGGCGCGGAGGGGGACGGGGATGCCGTCGAGGGTGATGGAGGGGCGGCGGTTGGCTTCGTGGAGGCGTTGTTCGACGCCGCGTTTCTGGAGCTGGATTTTTCCGTAGCGGAAGAGGGTTTGTTCGGAGGGGTTGAGGATGACGGAGCCGTCGTAGCCGTCCACGATGATCCAGTCGCCGTCTTTCACGCGTTTGGTGAGGTCGCGGAGGCCGACGATGGCGGGGCAGCGCATGGAGCGTGCGACGATGACGGCGTGGCTGGTCTTGCTGCCGCCGTCGGTGACGATGGCGATGGCGCGGCTGCGGTCGATGCCGGCGGCGTCGGAGGGGGTGATGTCGTTGGCGACGATGATGCGTTTGTCGGCGAGGCAGGCGAGGTTCTGGCCGGTCTGGCCGAGGAGGTTCTGGATGACGCGCTGGGCGACGTCGCGGATGTCGCCGGCGCGTTCGCGGAGGTATTCGTCGTCGATTTCGGCGAAGGCGCTGATGTAGCGTTGGGAGACGTTGTTGAAGCAGACTTCGACGTTTTTCGAGGTTTGCTCGAATTCGCGTATGGTTTCGGCGATGAGGGCTTCGTCCTCCAGGACGAGGAGGTGTGCGTCGAAGATGCGGGCTTCCTCGCTGCCGAGGTTTTTTTCGACCTCGGCCTGGATTTTCTGGATTTGCTGGCGCGTGACGAGGAGCGCCTGTTCGAAGCGGGCGATTTCCTCCATGCGTTTGCCGGGGTCGATTTGGTAGGAGGGGAATTCGACGTCGCTTTTGATGTAGAGGAACACCTGCCCATATGCGATGCCTTGGGATGCGGCGATGCCTTGGGCGACGATTTCGTTTTGGGCTCCGGGTGGTGGCATGTAGTGGTTTTTGCCGGCGTCCGGCGCGGGCGGATTTGGTCGGGAACAGCGCAAGGGCGGCGGGTTCCAGCATAACGACAGTCGCGGCGGGGCGGTCAATCTTGGGTTTGGGGGATTTTTTCAGCTTTTCAGGGAGGGCGACGGGAAGTGATTTTTTCAGCGGATTTTTGTTTCCATGACAAAGGCGTCGCGGCCCCAGGCGGCGCGGATGCAGGCGGTGATGTCCGCCAGGGCGGGGGCGGGGAGCGTGTCCGGCAGCAGGGCGAAGCAGGCGCTGCCGCTGCCGCTCATCAGCACGGGCAGGGCGAATTTGCGGCGGAGTTTTTCGAGGAGGGCGGGGAGTGCGATGAATTTGCCGAGGACGGGGGGTTGCATGTTGTTGAACAAAAGCGCGCCGGGGCCGGCAAGCGCGGGGTCGCCGGGGGGCGCGGCCAGCCAGCGGCGGAGGCGGGCCTCGGCGTCGGGCGGCGGCAGGCAGGAGCGCGCGGGCGCGGCGGCCATGCGGGCATAGGCCCATGCGGTGGGGATGCCGAAAGCGGGTTTGAAGAGGAGCAGGCGGCGTCCGCGCAACCGCACGGCGGCGGCGGGGGGGAGGGGTTCGATCCGCTCGCCGCGTCCGCGCATCACGACGGGGGCGTCGTGCAGGAACAGCGCGCAGTCCGAGCCGAGGGACGAGGCGATTTGCGCGAGGCGCGCGGGCGGGAGCGGGGCGGGAGGGGCTGGCGCGGCGCGTGCGGCGGGCGGGAGCGCGGCGGACGGGTGCGTGGCGGGTGCGGCGGGCGCGGCGGCGGTGGCGGCGGGAGCGGCGCTGCCGGCGGCGGCGGCGCGCGCGGCGAGGAGGTTGAGCGCGCGCAGGGTCGCGGTGGCGTTGCTGCTGCCGCCGCCGAGTCCCGCGCCGACGGGGATGCGTTTTTCCAAAAAAAACCTCGCGCCGCCGGGCCAGCCCGATGCGGCGCGAAAGGCGCGCGCGGCACGCAGCACCAGATTGGTGCCGTCGAGCGGCATGGCGGGCGGCGGTGCGGCGGTGCCGCAGGCGGCGGCGGCGGCGGCGGCTTCGTCACCGGCGCTGGCGGCGGCGGGATGTGATGCGGCGGCGGTGTCAGCGGCGGCGGCGCCGCCGCCGGTCATGCTGTCCGTGCATTCGAGCGAGAAGGTGGCGTCCTCGTCCTGCCGCCCGGCCCTGCCTGGCCCCGCCCGGCCCCGCCCGGCCCCGCCCGGCGCGGCGATCTCGACGCGCAGCCGGTCGCCGAACTCCAGCGGCGCGACCACCGACACCAGTTCGTGAAAGCCATCCGCGCGCCGTCCGGTGATGGCGAGGAAGAGGTTGATTTTGGCCGGGGAAAAGACGGTGACTGCGTCCATGCGGCGTCAGCCAAGTGAATTTGCCCGCGCAATTGAAGACTGATGTTACGCGAAAGCGTCCGGGGCTTTGGCGGGACCGGCCTCCGCGCCCTCCGTGATGCCGGGGGTTTCGGAAAATGGGAGATATGGGAGAAATGGGAGATATGGGAGGCATGGTGTTCTCCAAGGTGCCATTTCTCCCATTTCTCCGAAACCACGGAGGCACCTCGCCAAAGTCCCGGACGCTTTCGCGGGACATCAATTGAGGCTTGAAAGGCGGCGCGGACGTGGCGGACTTGCCGGTGCCGGCGGCGGCGCCTTGCAAACGTGTCCGCGCCCGCGCTTGAAAAAACCTTGGCCATATGCCCACCGACCTGATCCTCGCCCTCGACATGCCCACGCGCGAAGCCGCCGCGCCCATTCTCCGCCAGTTGCGCGGTTCGCTGCGCTGGGTGAAAATCGGCCTGCAACTGTTCACCGCGCACGGCCCCGATTATGTGCGCGCGGTGGCGGACGAGGGGTTTGACATTTTCCTCGACCTCAAGCTGCACGACATCCCGAACACCGTGGCCAGGGCGGTCGAGTCGCTCGCCGCGCTTCCCGTCGGCATGCTCACGCTGCACACGTGCGGCGGGCGGGAAATGATGCTCGCGGCCGACGACGCCCGGCGCGCGGCGAAACCCGGCCTGCTCCTGCTCGGCGTCACCGTGCTTACGTCGATGGATGCCGCGGGGCTGGCGGAGACCGGCGTCGCCGGCGCGCCCGGCGAGCAGGTGTCGCGGCTCGGGCGGCTCGCCATCGACTCGGGGTTGCGCGGGCTGGTGTGTTCGCCGCTGGAGGTCGCCGCGCTCCGCCGCGAGCTGCCGGCCGACGTGCGGCTCGTCACGCCCGGCATCCGGTTTGGCGGCGGGGGCGGCGGCGGCGGGGCTGGCGAGGGCGGAGGAGGAGCGGGTGGCGAGGCCGGCGGGGATGACCAGAAGCGTATCATGACGCCCGCCGGGGCCGCCCGCGCCGGGGCGAGCTACATCGTCGTGGGGCGGCCCATTTTGAAAGCGCCTTCGCCCGCCGAGGCCGCGGCAAAGATCCTGGCCGAGTTGCGGGGGGCGGGGTGAATTGCGCGGGGTGGGGTGAGTTGCGCGGGGCTTGCAAGGGAGGGGGCGGTGGCGTGGGGGCGCTGTCGGCGCAGCCGCGGACGTGGAAGGCGTCATCGCGGGCGGGGCGATGGACGAGAGACGATGGACGATGGACGACGGACGAAGGGCAAGGGGCAATCGTCGCCGTCAACGCGGGCGGCGAAATAAATTTCGCCGTCAAAAGCGGTGACAAGTCACCGCACTCCATACTCCGACGGCGGTATTTTATGGAGTGCGGGGCGGCTGGAAAGCCGGCGCGTCCGGCGGGGGCGGGAGCGCGGGGGGCGGGGCGGTCAGAGTTGTTTGACGAGCACTTTGGCGTGGCGGCCGCTTTCTTCGTAGAGTTTCAGGCGGGAGGGGGGGAGGATGTTTTTGCCGGCTTCCTCGAAGCCCATCGTCGAGGTGAAAAAGGAATAGCTTTGCGTCGAGAGGGCGAGGAGGGCCCGGGCGCCGCGGTCTTTCGCCAGCATGGAGATGTAGTCCACCAGCTTCCGGCCGATGCCGCGGTTTTGATAGAAGGGGAGCACGTAGAGCGAGCCGAGTTCGAGGAGGCCGGGGTTTTCAGGATACGAGGCGAGCGAGATGCAGGCGATGAGGCTTTCGTCGATTTCGTAAACGTAGAACTGGTCGATGTTTTTCTCGATGGCCTGCTGCGTGCGGTGCAGGAGCTCGGCGCGGCGGACGCCGCCGCGGGTGAGGTTGTGGATGGCGCGGACGTCGGAGCGGCGGGCGCGGCGGATTTGCTGGTAGTCGTTGCCGTAAATGAGGGTGCCGACGCCTTCGCTGGAGAAGATTTCGTTGAGGAGGCTGTCGAGGGCGCGGCCGTCGATGAGGTGCACGCGGGGGGTGCCGGTCTCGATGGCCTTGAGGGCGTGCGCGGCTTTGCTGCGTTCGCTTTCGGGGATGGCGGCGGGGTGTTCGAGGAGGAGGGCGCGGAGGGCGTCGGCGGAGATTTCGCGGCGGACTTCGCCGTTGATGGCGAGGCCGGGGGAGGGGGCGGCGTAGAGGATTTTGGTGGCGTGGAGCGCCTCGGCGAGTTCGGCGGCGAGGAGGTCGGAGTTGATGCGGAGGGCGCCGCCGTCGGGGCCGAAGCCGATGGGGGAGACGATGGGGGTGATGTTTTTGTCGATGAGGGTGGTGATGAACTCGGTGTCGATGCGGTCCACCTTGCCGGTGAACTGGTGATCGACGCCGCGGAGGATGCCGAGGGGGACGGCGCGGACGGCGTTGGTGATGGCGCATTTGAGGGCGTTCTGGGTGAGCCCTTCGAGGATGATGTGCGAGACGCGGGAGGAGGCGCGGATGGCGAGGTCGAGGGTGGGGGCGTCGGTCACGCCGGTGCCGATGGCGTCGGTGATGGGGATGGCGCGGGCGGCGGAGAGCTGCCGGAGCTGCCGGCCGATGCCGTGGACGAGGATGACCTTGATGGCGAGGCTGCGGAGCACGGCGATGTCGGTGAGGAGGTTGCCGAAGTTTTCGTCGGCGACGATGGAGCCGTCGAGCGCGATGACGAAGACCTGGTCCTTGAAACGCGGGACGTATTTCAGGATGCCGCGGAGGTCGGCGGGTTTGATGGTGGTGGCGGCGGCGTGCTGGGCCGGGGCCGGCGTGGCGGGGTCGTTGCTCATCGCGTTGGGTGGCTTGGGTGCGGTGCGGTGCGGTTGCGGTGCGGCAGGTTTTCCTCTTTCCTCTTTCTCTTTCTCTTTATTCTTTCGTCAGGTGCGGGAGGGGGGATGGGAGGAATGGGAGATATGGGAGGAATCTTTCCTTTTCTTTTTTGTCAGGTGCGGGAAGGGAGAAAGAGGAAAGAGAAGAGGCGGGACGACATTAAGTTGAATCATATCGCGGGGAAGTCAACGGGGGGGGCGGCGGGAAGGGAGCCGGGTTCCGGGTTTTGTCACGATGCCGGGGTGTTCCGGCCGTTCCCGCGGCGGGGCGGTCAGCCGGGGATGGGGGCGGCGGTGGGGGCGGAGGCGGTGGCCGGTGGCTTTGTCGGAGATCTGGTCGGCGATGAGATAAACGCCGAAGCCGATGATGAGGATGGCGGCGATGAGATTGATGACGCGGATAAAGCCGTTGCCGAGTTTCCGCGCGAGCCAGTGGGCGCAGGTGCAGAGGAAAACCCACCAGAAGGTCGAGGCGGAGAAGATGCCGAGCACGAGCGTGGCGGAGTGGAGCATGGTCGTCTCGGGGCCGCCCATGCCGGTGGCGGCGACGATGCCGGTGGTGCTGAGGATGGTGATGGGGTTGGAGAGGGTGAGCACGCAGGTGCTGAAAAACGCGACGAGGAGGTTGCGTTCGTGGATGGGGCGCTTCGTTTCGCGGATTTTCGGCGGGGTGCGGAAGATAAACACGCCCATGCTGATGATGAACGCGCCGCCGACGAGCTGGATCGCCCCGCGGTGCTCCTCGATGGCGGGCATGAGCGCGGCCAGAAACAGCGCGGCGATGGTGCCGATGAGCGCGTCGGCCACCGCCGCGCCGAGCCCGCTGACGAGGCCGGAGAGCCGGCCGTCGGCGATGGTGCGGCGGAGAATCAGCACGGCAATGGGGCCGACGGGGATGCAGATGGCAAACCCGACCATGATGCCATGCCAGAAATGCGTCGCCATCGTGTTGCGTGTCGTGCCGGGGTGTTTTATGGCGGGTGGTGGATGGCGGGTGGTGGAAACCAAATCCGCGCGCGCCCGCCTCTTTTTTCACCGTTTACCGTTCACCGTTCAGCGTTCGGCAGTCTTCGTGCCTTCTTATTTGCCGTCCACGTGGCGGGCGATGGCGGTGACGGTGTAGGATTCCTCGGCGCTGCCGATTTTGACCGTCACGGTGTCGCCGACTTTTTTCGAGAGGAGGGCGAGGCCGAGGGGGGTTTTGTAGGCGATGATGTTTTCCTCGGGGATGCTGTCCCAGGCGCCGAGGATGGTGTAGCGGGCGGTCTTGCCGGTGCCGCCGACTTTCAGCTCGACGATGCTGCCCACGCCGATCTGCGCGGCGGTGGCCTCCTTGAAGTCGGTGATGCGGGCGCGCCCGAGGTCTTTTTCGAGCTGGGCTTTCTGCGCCATGAGCACCTGCTGGTCCTGCTTGGCCATTTTGTATTCGGAGTTTTCCTTGAGGTCGCCGTGTTCGCGGGCGGCGGCGATGGCCTTCGAGTTTTCCGGGATTTTCTTGGAGACGATGGTTTCGTATTCCTCGCGTTTGCGCTCGTAGCTTTCGCGGGAGACGAGGAGCTGCTCCTCCTTCGACTCGGCGTCGCTGGCGACGAGGGTCTGGATGGTGGGGAATATTTTGATGAAGCGGGCGAGGAGGGATTTTTTGGTGAGTTCCTCGAAGCCCTGGTTGAGGAGGAGGGTGTTGGCGAGGTCGCGCGCGGTCTCGGGGTCGGCGGTGGAGAGGAGGTCGCCGATGAGCTCGGTGTCGTCGCTGAGGATTTCGGCGAGGGGGATGCGGCGGGCGGTGGCGGCCTGGAGCGCCTCGTGGTCGATGGCGAAGAAGATGGAGCTGAGGAGGCGCGGGGTGATGAGGTCGTTGAGGAGTTTGGCGAATTTCTTGGAGTGGCGGTTTTTGATGATCCAGAGCAGCACGGGGGCGCGGAGGTTTTGCTCGACCTGCCAGCGTTTGAGCGTGGCGGCAAGCTCGTCGGCGTGGTCGTTTTCCACGAGGAAGTTGATGCACTCGGTGGTGAACTTGCCCTGGCTGGTCTTGAGGAGGTTGAAGACGATGTCGCGCACCTCGACGGGGTGCGCCTCCTTGATGAGTCCGAGGAAGCGGGACTGGAACTGGACGGGGATCTGCTCGGCGATGGCGGGGAGTTCGCGGATGCTGGAGACAAGCGAGAGTTGCGAGGGTTCGAGCGTGGAGGTGTCTGCGCCGGCGAGCCGGGCGAGCGTGTCGCGAATCGAGGCGCCGTGGAGGCGGGCGGCCGGGGTGAGCTGGTTGCTGTCGCGGACGGCGGTGGTGACGGCTTCCAGATAGGGCTTGAGGTCGGCGGTGTCCTTCCTGGCGTCGAAGGTGGCGATCAGTTCATCGGCGAGGGCGATGCGGCGGCGGGCGGAGCGGGTGGCGTTGAATTGTTCGAGGATTTCATCGACGTTCGAGACGGGGATTTCGCGCAGGATGTAGCATTCGGTTTTTTTTGCGGGGATGGCGATGCGCGGGTCTTTGTGGACGGTTTTTTTGGCGGACGACCACCATTTCTTGAATTTGTCCTCGCCGACGACCTGCGCCAGGGTGATTTCGAGGTCGATGGCGGTGGTGGCGTTGTTGGGATAGGGTTCGAGGGCTTCGACCACGAGCTGGGCGGGGTTTTCGGCGACGAGCCGGGCGATGACCTCGGGTTCGGTCTGTTTGCGGACGAGGAGGTGCCGCGGGGAGAGCACGTCCATGGTGTTCACGCAGAAGGCGGGGTCCATGGGGTGGCCTTTTTTGCCCTCGAAGTCGATGATCAGCCGGCGCGTGCCTTCGTCGTAGGACTTGATTTGCCCGAAGCCCCAGCTGCGGTGGATCACGTAGCTGCCGGGGGTCATGGCCTCCAGTTTGGATTTGGCGGTCTTGAGGGCCGGATGTTTTGCGATGAGTGCGGAGACTGCTTCGGCGTTCATAGGATGTGTCGTGTCTGGGTCTTGAACCGCACATGTCAGCGCATTGGGCCGGTCAATGTCAATCTAGGGGTTTTGGGGGCGCAGGGGGCGCAGGGGGGCACTCGTTCCTCGTTCCTCGTTCTCTTTCCTCTTTGTCTTTATTCTTTCTTATAGAACCACTGGCCAAGGCAGGCGGAATCTCATAAAGAAGCCTGCCTTGGCCAGTGGTTGGGGGGACGCGCGCCAACGGGTGCGCGCCCCCCAGCCTGCCAGATCGGAAGA
>JAITDF010000407.1 GCA_031282705.1 Opitutaceae bacterium
ATGGGAGGAATGGGAGGAATGGGAGGGATGGGTGGTGCGTAAAGGAGGGCGCGGGTTTCCGGGGGGCGGGGGGTTAGGCGGCGGGGTTTGCGGGGGCGTCTTTTTCGTAGCCGTGGGGGCTGGCGCGCCACATGAAGAGGAAGACGCCCATGCCGGCGAAGGCGAGGACGATGATGGTGATGTAGGCGAGGTCCCAGCCGTAGTGCTCGGCGACGAAGCCGAAGCCGAGGCCGCTGACGGTGGTGCTGGCGTAGCCGAAGATGCCGGTGAGGCCGTTGGCGGTGGCGGCGGCTTTTTTCGTGGCTTGGTTGGCGGCGGCGATGCCGATGAGCGCCTGCGGGCCGTAGATGAAGAAGCCGGTGGCGCAGAGCACGGCGAAGAGCGCCGGCACCGGCGCGCCGGAGGGGAGGCGCCAGAGGGCGATGGCGCAGAGGGCGGCGCCGGCCATGCAGAAGACGCAGGTGCGGTGCGCGCGGCCTTTCAGCCAGCGGTCGGTGGCCCAGCCGGCGGCAAGCATGCCGAGGATGCCGGCGATTTCAAAGAGCGCGACCATCCACCCGGCTTTTTCCAGCGTGACGCCTTTGCTTTGCTTGAGCAGCGTCGGCCCCCAGTCGAGCACGGAGAAGCGGACGACATAGACGAAGAAGTTGGCGGCGGCGAGGATCCAGATGAGCGGGTTGCAGAAGACTTTTTCGCGCAGAAACGCGCGGTGTCCGGCGGTGGTTTCGGCCGGTTTTTTCAACTTCACCTCGGTGCCGGGCAGTTCCGGCAGGCCGACGGAGGCGGGGGTGTCGCGCAGGGCCGCCAGCAGGCCGATGGCGCCGAGGAAGGCGATGCCGGCGGGGATCCAGAAGCACCATTTCCACGCGCCGGCGTGGTCCGCGCCTTCGCCGAGGCCGGACATGATGTAGCCGCAGAGGATGACCACGAGGCCGGCGCCGATGGAGTGCGAGGTGTTCCAGACGGACATTTTGGTGGCGAGTTCGCGGGGCGGGATCCAGTGCGTGAGCAGGCGCGCGCAGGGGGGGAAGCCGGTGCCTTGGAGCGCGCCGTTGAGCACCCAGGTGACGCCGAAGAACGCGATCAGCGCGCCGGTGAACCCCGGCGCGGTGGCGCCGCCGGCAAACCAGCCGGCGATGCCGGGGCCGAAGCCGAAGGCGAAGTTCGCCACCGCGCACAGGGCCAGGCCGGCGGCCATGTAGAAGCGGGCGTTGGCGCGGTCGGCGAAGACGCCGTTGACGAAGCGCGAGAGGCCGTAAACGAGGCCGTTGAGGGTGAGAAAGATGCCGAGGCTGGTCTTGGAGATGCCGAGGTCGTGCTCCATGCCGGGCATGGCCATGCTGAAGTTTTTGCGGACAAAATAAAACAGCGCGTAGCCGGCCATGGTGGCGGCGATGGTGCGCCATTGCCAGTAGCGGAAGCGGCGCGCGGTGTCGGGGGAGGCGGTGGTCATGGCGGGGGGTGGGAGGAGGCGGCGGCGGCGGGCGGCGGGGCCGGGGGTTCAGGCGGCGGGGCCGAAGAGGGCGTCGAGGGCGGCGTCGAGCCAGCCGGCGCGGGTGGCGAGGTCGAGCACGGTGAAGCGGCGGCGGATGTGGCAGGCTTTCACAAAGCTGTCGCGCAGGCGCCGGCGGGTGATGCCGATTTGCTCCGGCTCGGTGGGCGCGCCGACGTCCTGGAGGCGGCGCCGGGCCTCGGCGAGGGGGAGGAGCTGGCGGCGGAGTTTCGCGGCGAGCGCGGGCCACCCGGCCTTCAGGCGGCCGAGTTGCGCGCGGAGGGCGTCGGCGGTGATGTATTTCGCGAGGGTTTCGCGGATGGCGGTGTCCTGGAAATCCGACTTGGCGAAGAGGGCGGCGGCGCCGGCCTCGACCGTCCGCCGGTCCGGCCAGCGGGCGCAGCGGGCGTCGATGTCGATGGCGGCGGGGTCCATGCGGAGCAGTTGTTCGTAGAGGGCGGTGACGGCGAGGGTGGCGACGCCGACTTTGAAGCCGTGCGAGGGCGCGGCGCCGTCGTGGGTGTGGTGCTCCATGTCCCAGAGGTGGCTGAACTGGTGCTCGGCGCCGGAGGCGGGGCGGCTGGATTTCGACCATTGCATGGCGAAGCCGCCGAGCATGAGGCCTTCGGTGAGGGCGTGGATGGCGGCGGCGTCGCCCGCGCGGGCGGCGGCGGGCGCGGCGAGCGCGGCGCGGAGGCCGCCTTGCACGATGGCCCAGGCCTTCAGGTCAACGGGTTCCTCGCCGAGCGCGTCGGCGAGGATCCAGTCGGCGCCGGCGGTGACTTTGGCGAGCAGGTCGGCGTAGCCGGAGGCGGTCATCGCGGGCGGGGCGTTTTTGATGATGTCGATGTCCGCGAGCACGGCCCGGGGCGCGGGGCAGGCGAGGGTTTGCTTGGCGCCCTGGCAGGTGATGGAGGCGCCGAAGGCGGTGTAGCCGTCCATCGAGGCGGCGGTGCCGGCGCAGAGGTAGGGGCGGCCGGTCTCGTGGGCGGAGCGTTTGGCGAGGTCGTTGATGGTGCCGGAGCCGACGGCGACGGGGATGGCGTCGTGGGTTTTGAGCGAGGCGGCGAGCCGTTCCACGTAGTTGTATTCGGCGTAGAGCGCGGGGTCGGTGAAGATGAAGGAGTCGAGCAGCGGGACGCCGCCGGCGGCGAGGGCGTCGCGGGCGGCGTGGCCGGCGACGGCCATGGTGTTTTGGTCCGCGACGATGACGGCCGTGCGGCCGGGGAACTGTTGTTTGAACACCGTCGCGATTCCGGCGATGCAGCCGCGCTCGATGAGGAGCGCCTTGGTCTCGCGCGCGGCGGCAAGGGCGGCCTGCGGGGTGTAACTGGCGATGTCGAACAGCAGGCCGGCGTCGGTGGGCTGCGGAGCGGGTTGCGGAGAGGGTTGCGGAGAGGAGGGGATGGGTTCCATGAGTGGCGGATTTTTTATGGGAGGGATGGGAGGGATGGGAGATATGGAGGGATGGAGGAAATGGTGAAGGGTGAATGATAAAAGGCGGCGCGGGTGGCTCGGGTGGTGAATGGCGTGGGTGGCGTGAGTGGCGTGAGTGGCGGGTGGCGCGGGGGCGGGTTATTTTTTGCCGCGGGCGGCGTAGTATTTTTTCACCTCGGCGGCGGCGATGTCGGGGCGGTCGGTGGCGAAGGAGGCGACGCCGAGGTCCATGAGCGGCGCGTAGAAGGTGGCGTCCTTCGAGTAGGCGAAGGCCTGGTAGAGGAGGCCGAGGGAGCGGAGGCGCGCGCCGAGGGACTGGATGAAGTCGCGCGGGCGGCTGAAGGGTTCGCCGGGATCGGTGGTGCAGGGGATTTTTTTCCAGTCCCGGCCGCCGTCTTCGGCGGCGTTGTAGTTTTTGGCGTTGCGGTTCGGGTGGACGTGGAGCTGGACGGAGGTGATGTGCCTGATGTTTCCGGTGGCGACGAGGTCGTCGAGCATGCGGGTGATTTCGTCGTCGGCCTTGGAGCACCACAGCAGGGTGCCGCTGGCGGGGGCGTGCTGTTTCCACTCGATGAGGAACTCGGGCTTGCTCGAGGCGACGATGACCCGCTCCTCGACGCCGGCGGCCTTCACGAGCGCGGCGAGCCGGGCGAAATCGACTTTCTTGATGTCGAGATAAATGCGCAGCTCCGGGCGGGTGCGCATGTAGTCAAAGATGCCGGACATCCGCGCGACCCGGCGCCCGGCGAATTGCGGGCCTTTGTAGAGGCCGACGTCGAGGGTCTGGAGAAACGCCCAGGTGCTTTTCTCGACGGAGCTTTTTTTGAGGGCCTCGTCGGCGTCCTTGATGATGCGTTTGAAATTGTTGTCGTGGAAGGAGACGATGACGCCGTCCTGGGTGGCGCGGACATCGGCCTCGGGGATGGCGCCGAGGGACCATCCGAGCTGGAAGGATTCGAGGGTGCCTTCCTCGGCGAGGTCGCCGGCGCCGCGGTGGGCCTGGATGATGAAGTCCTTGAGGGCGACGTGGTCGGTGACGTTCCACGGTTTTGGCGCGGCGGCGGCGGAAGAGGAGCCGGCGGCGGTGGCGGTGGCGGCGGCGGCGGCGGGCGCGAGGCCGGCCAGGAGCAGCGCGGCGGCGGCGGCGAGGTGTTTCATGGCGGAGGCTGGGAAATGTTTCATGGCGAAGATTGGGAGGTGTTTCATTTTTTGGATTTTTGAGATTTGGGCCGGGCCGGGCCGGGCTGATCGGCGGAGGCGAGCAGGGCGCGCGCGCCGGTCTCGTCGATGACCAGGCCCTTGAGAAAGCCGCCGGCGATGGCGGCCCGGATGGAGGCGGAGCGGTCGGTGCCGGAGACCACGCCGATGACCTGCGGAATCGCGGCCAGCCGGTCGAGCTCGATGCTCAGCACCTGGTTGCGCCAGCGGGTGTCGCACTCCCGCCCGGCGGCGTTGTAGAACCGCCCGCCGATTTCGCCGACGGCGCCGGCGGCTTTCAGTTCGGCGATGTCCTTTTCCGCAAGCATGCTGCGCTCGATGAAGACCGAGTTGTCGAGCGTGCCGACGCCGACGAGGGCCATGCGGGCCTGGTTGAGGCAGGTGTTGACCACGCGGGACTGGTCGAGGGCGAGCAGCGCGTCGCGGATCTTTTTCGTGGGCACAAAGGCCGGCATGTTGAAGGTGAGAAAATCGCCGCCGAGCCGCTGCGAGAAAACGCGCCCGATCTCCTGCGCGTCGAAATCGTGCACGCTGGCGTCCACGTTGCCGACGGTCTGGACGATCGTGGGGCGCTTGCCGGTCGAGATGGAAAAATTGCGGACCAGCTCCCGGGTGTTGCGCCCGCTGCCGATGGCGATGATGTCCCTGGGCTTGATCAGGCCCTCGATTTCCGGGGCGGCGAACCGGCCGAGGATTTTGCGCAATTCCTCCAAGGAAAGCTCCTGCGGGGCCTTGATGACCACCGCGGTGGCGAGGCCGAACCGGGCCTGGAGGCCGGCCTCCAGCTCGCGGTCGCGCGGCTCGAAATCGGCGACGATGATGCGCACGATGCCGCGCTCCTGCGCCAGGGAGAGGAGGCGGCTCACCTTGGCCTGGGAAATCTTCAGGTATTTACCCAGCGAGGCCTGCCTCATGCCCTTGACATAATAGAGATGGGCGGCGAGGTGCAGCAGGCGGTTTGAGTAAAAGTTTTGCATGGAGGGGGCGGCCCCGGCGCGGGACGGTGGCGGGACGGTGCGGTTTATGGCATTGGTTTTCGTTTTATCAAAATTGGCTCGACCCCGGCCCGCCCGGCGGCGGGCGTCCGTGGTCTGGATTTTCAGCAATAATCCCGGGACATCCGCGGACGTCCAGACCAATAAAGAATAAAATACCGAATAATTATTTTCGCGTTTTTGGGTTTTTTCCTTTTGCCTATTCCCCGCCCCCGTTTTTTGTCCGCCTCCATGACCCGCATCCCGCCCCTCCTCCGCTTCCTGCCCTTGCTCGGCCTCGCCGTGACGCTGCCCGGCGGCCAGAAGCAGGCCGAAATCCTGGAAATCGCCACCGCCGGCTCGGCGCTGGTCCTCGCCGTCGCGCCGGACGCGCCGGTGGTGTTCCGCCACTACGGGGGCCGGACCGCCGGCGCGGACGCCTTTTTATACAAGGGCCACCGGGACGGCCCCGAGGTTTACCCCGCCTTCGGCGGCACCAACTTCGCGAACCTCGCGCTGAGCGTCGTCCACGCGGACGGCTCGCTGACCACCGAGCTGGTTTACGCGGGCCACGAACGGCGCGCGCTCGACGCCGGCCGCGAGGAGACCGTCGTCCACTTGAAGGACAAACTTTACCCGCTGACCGTCGATCTCCACTTCACGGCCCACAAGGCGGAGGACGTCATCACCCAGCGCGCCGTCCTCTCCCATCGCGAAAAGGCCCCGGTGCGGGTCGAAACCATCGCCTCCGCCTGCCTGCCGCTCCAGGCCGGCGCGTATTACCTGACGCATTTTCACGGCGCCTGGGGCCGCGAGATGCGCGTGACCGAGGAAAAGCTGACGCCGGGCGGAAAAATCATCGAGGAATACAGAAAGGGCGTGCAGACGACCATGTCCGACAACCCCTCCTTCATGCTCGCCCTTGAACACCCGGCGGACGAGGAGGCCGGCGAGGTCTATGCCGGCGCGCTCGCCTGGTCGGGCAACTACAGGCTGTCCTTCGCGCCGGACGAGCTGGAGACGCTGCACATCACCGCCGGCATGAACCCCTTCGCCGCCGCCCGCATGGTGGCCCCCGGCGAGGCGCTGGAGACGCCCGCGATGGTGCTGACCTACAGCGCCCGCGGCCGCGGCCAGGCCTCGCGCAACCTCCACGACTGGAGCCGCCGCCACGCGCTCGCCCACGGCGGCGAACCGCGCGCCATCCTGCTCAACAGCTGGGAGGGCGCCTACTTCGCCTTTGATGAAAAAACCCTCACCGGCATGATGGACGACGCCGCCGCCCTGGGCATCGAAATGTTCGTGCTCGACGACGGCTGGTTCGGCAACAAACACCCCCGCAACGACGCCAGGGCCGGCCTCGGCGACTGGCAGGTGAACCGCCAGAAACTCCCCCGCGGCATCGGCCACCTCGCCGACTACGCCGTCTCCAAGGGCCTCCGCTTCGGCATCTGGATCGAGCCGGAAATGGTGAACCCCAGGAGCGAGCTGGCCGAAAACCACCCCGAATGGGTGGTGAAAAGCCCCGGACGCGAAATCCCGCAACGGCGCAACCAGTGGGTGCTCGATTTGAGCAACCCCGCCGTGCAGGACTTTGTGGAAAAAGTGTTCGACGACACCGTCGCGCTCTCGCCCAACATCACTTATATAAAATGGGACGCCAACCGCCCCGTCTGGAGCGCCGGCTCGGAATACCTGCCGGCGGACCGGCAGACGCACTTCTGGAAAGACTACGTGGACGGATTATACAAAGTGTATGAACGCGTCCGCGCGAAACACCCGGACATCACCATCCAGCTCTGCTCCAGCGGCGGCGCGCGCCTCGACTACGGCGCGCTGAAATACCACGACGAATTCTGGGCCAGCGACAACACCAACGCCGTGGACCGCGTGCTCATACAATACGGCGCCGGCATGATTTATCCCGCGATCGCCACGGCCTCGCACGTCTCGGCCAGCCCCAACCACCAGACCGGGATGATGGTCCCGCTGAAATTCCGCTTCGACGTCGCCATGTCCGGCCGCCTCGGCATGGAATTGCAGCCCAAGGACATCGCCGGCGCGGACCTGGAGTTCGCCCGGCGCGCGATCCAAAACTACAAACGCATCCGCCCCGTCGTGCAGCTCGGCGACCTATACAGGCTGTGCTCGCCTTATGATGAAAAAGGGCGCGCGGCTCTGGCGTATGTTTCCAAGGACCGGAAGGAGGCGGTGCTCTTCGCCTACAACCTGTATCATTTCCATGCGCGCGGCTTCACTTTCGACGTGAAATTAAAAGGCCTAGACCCCGCGAAAACCTACACCGTTTCCGAATTGAACATGAAAACGTCGAAGAGCGTTTTCCCCGGAAACAAAAAGACCTTCACCGGCGATTATTTGATGAAAGCCGGCGTCAGCCTCTCCATCCCCCGCCCGCAGGAAAGCGCCGTGCTGCATATGACGGAGAAGTAGCGCGCGTTTGCATATTAATC
>JAITDF010000454.1 GCA_031282705.1 Opitutaceae bacterium
GGGATTGTCGGTATAAATGCACCACGTGCCGCGCGGGCGGTGTCCCTCCGCGTTCTGGCACCATGATATATAAACACGCCCGGAGGCGTCGCGCCACACGGCGGGGTCGTAGCAGCGGACTTTGCCGAGGTGCGGCGAGCGGATGACCAGTTTCAAGTCGCCGAAGCGCAGCGTCCGGGCGTCGCCGGTGGCGACCATGACGTAGTTGTCATAATTTTCGTCCACACCGTTGCCATACCACGCGACAAACAATTTCTGCCCCGATGCGGTGACAACGCTGCTCGGCGTGCCTTGGTAAGGCCGCCCTTTCGCCAGCGCGCCGGCTGGCTTGACCACGATTTCCGCCGGCACCTCGGCCAGCGGCACCGCGCCCGGTTCCGCCGCGCCGGCGCGCATGGCGGGGGCGAGGGCGGCAAACAGGGCGGCAATAATCCGGGGAGACATGGCCGGGAAAACACGTTGCATGGTCACTTGGTTTTCGGCGGTTCGGAGGCGAGGATGGAGAGGACTTCGCGGAGGCGGTTGATGCGGTTGGCATCCACCCTGAGATAGCGATCCCTGCCTTCGGGCTGCGCGACAAAGGCGGTGCGCCCCTCGGGGGAAACGGTGACGCGGCCCGGCGGGGAGCACCCGTAGTAGGGGCGGTCGGGCCAGATGGCATAGAGGGTGGAAATGAGGTCCCAGCAGGGGCGCTCGTGCGGCGTGGGGAGATAGGATTGGTAGGCCTCGCGGACGGGGTGGCTGGCAACATAGGCGAAGTCGTTGTTCATGCTGCGGGCGGGATAGCGGACCGCCATGCCGACTTCAAAGCCGCCCCAGACAATGGGCGCCGGCCACTCGCCGGCGAGTTTGCGGGCGGCGGGGATGTCGTGCTTGATGTTGAACTCGACACGCTCACTCGCGCCGCCGTCTTTGCCGGTGGAAAAATCGCCGGCCATGACGGAGAGGAGGCGGACTTTTCGGGCGGCGAGATCGCGTCCGCCGAGGGGCGAGAGCGCGTCGGGCCGGGTGTCGAGGAGCGCGGCGAGATTGGTGGAAAAACCGACCTGGACGATGACGATGGAGGCGTCGTCCGCGCCGGCGAGCGTGCGGCGCAGGAGGTCAACGGCCCGCGGCGCCGCGGACGCGTCCCAGCCGGAGGGAAACACGGGCGAGCCGTCCGGGTTTTTGCGAAGCATGATTTCCAAAAAGCGCTGTTTGGGATGCAGGGCGCGGGCGGAGCCGGGGTTGACGCCGATGGGGATGCCGGGCCGGCCGTAGAAGGTGTTGACGGCGGCGACATAGGCGGGCGCGAGCGGCTCGGGGCAGGTGAGGGTGACGGCGAGCAGTTCGCAGGAGCCTCGGTTTTGGAGGGCGTGGATGACGGCGAGGGCGAGGGCATCGTCCACGTCGTTGCCCATGTCGGTGTCGAAGATGAGTTTCACCGGCGGATTGGGCGCGGCGGCCTGCGCGGGCGCGGCGGGCGCGGCGGCAAGAAGAAGCGCGGCGAGGGAGGGAAGAAGCGGGCGGAGGAAGCATGTGATAATATTCATGGTATTAATAAATGCGGAGATGATATTTGGAGGCCCGCACCGGGTTGCGAGCCGTTTGCAGGCCGCCGGCCCGGGCGGGTTTGGAAAGCTGCGTTATGTCATTCCTTCCCGTCCGGGACGCGGCTCCAGGCCTCGTGGAGGCGGGCGAGGTTGTCGGCGACGGATTCGTCCTCGGTTTTGCCGGGGAAGGGGTTGAGTTCCAGCACGAGGTCGCCGCGGTTTTCCGTGGAGAGGAAGCCGGTTTCGAGGAGCGTTTGCAGGGCGGTTTGCAACTGCGGGGTGTCGATTTCGCCGCCGGGGTAGCCGACGGGCGGGTGGCGGTCGCCGTAGAACGGGTCGGCGGGGTTTTTCATCACGCAGTTGCCGAAATGCACGCGCTTGAGCCATTTTCCGCAGCGGCGGATGGAGCTGACAAGCTCCTCGCGCATCAGCGGCAGGTGCGCGATGTCAAGCTCGATGCCGATGTTGGGGTGGACGCGGGCGACGCGCTCCACCAGTTCGATGTTCCTGTCCAGCGGGCCGTATAAATACGCCTTGTCAAAGTCGTAGTCGAACGGCTCCAGCAGGGCGTCGATATTATATTTTGCCAGCGCCTCGCAGAGCCAGCAGCAGAAATCATAAAAGGCGTCGTGGTTGGCCTGGGCGCCTTTCGCGTAGGCGGGGCCGCCGGAGGCGAAGATGAAGCCGGAGCAGCCGCAGGCGCCGGCCTGGTCCACCATGTCCTGTATGATCATGCGCATCTGGGCCTGCTCGTAATAGGAGTCGGAGGCGAAGGAGATTTTGCGCAGCGGCACGAGGTGCGTGGCATAGACCTTGTGCTCAAAACGGCTGGCGCGGACGGACGGGATGAGCCGGGCCTGCCGCTCTTTGCCGTAGGGCAGGCAGAAGTCGAAGGTTTCGATGTCGGCGCGCTTGAGAAACGCCTCCAGCGTGGCGACATGATAGCCGGGGTCGGACATGCAGCGGGAATACAGCATGTGATAGACGACGCCAAGGCGGGCGTAACGGGCGAGTGGTTTTTGCATGGTGTGTGTTTGTTTTTGACCGCGGATGAACGCGAAAGGCCGTTGAGGTTTTGAGGGCGCTTGAAAAATCATGTCTCGCGCGGAGGCTTTGGGGAAGTAGGGCGAGCGTCCCGCTTGCCTGACGGGAGCAGGATGCTCCCGCCGCTTTGGGGCGGCGCGCTTTGCGCGCCGCCTGGCAAGCGGGACGCCCGCCCTACATTCCAATCAGATTTGAAAAAATTCATCCGCGTTTATCCGCGCCTATTTGAGGTTGAATGATTTTCTTGCGGTTTCCATGACGGCCCGGGCCGCCTGGTTTATCAAAATGATGTCCGCGTCGAGGCAGATGAAGGTATAGCCGAGCTCCACGGCGGCGCCCAGTTTTTCCGGGGTGGAGTTGACGATGTGCTGGCCGGCCACCTTGCCGTGGCGGTTGCAGGCGGCGACCAGCGTCTGGTAGGCTTTTTTCAGCAACGGGTGCTGCGTCTGGCCGGGCACGCCGTAGGAGCCGCTCATGTCGTAGGGTCCGATGAAAATGCCGTCGATGCCGGCGACGGAGAGGATTTCGTCTATATTATCCACGCCGGTCCGGGTCTCGATCATGGCGATGACGACCACGTTTTTGTTGGCGCTGGCGGCATACTCGTCGAACCGGGAGCCCCAGTCGTTCATGCGCCCGAAGCAATAGCCTCGCACGCCCTGCGGCGGATACTTGGCTGCGGCCACGGCGGTGCGCGCCTGCGCGGTGGTCTCCACCATGGGCACGATCACGCCCGCGGCGCCCACGTCGAGGCACTGGCGGATTTCCAGGGTGTCCGCGCTGCTGACGCGCACGAGCAGCGCGGTGTCGCGCCCGTAGATGGCGCGCGCGACGGCCTCGACGCCCTGGATGCCGGACGAGGTGTGCTCGCAATCAATGCCGAGCCAGGAGAAGCCGGCGTTGGCCAGGATTTCGGCGCAGGTCGGCGAGGACGCCTGAAGCCACGAGCCGATGGCCGGTCTTTTTTTATTCAGCGCCTTGCGCAGGCGCGATTCGGGTCCGTTGAACATGATAATGATGGTCTTGTTAACTGATGTTACGCGGAAGCGTCCGTTCTCTTCCTCTTTCGTCAGGTGCAAGCCGGGGGAAAGAGGAAAGAGAAAGAAGAACGATAAACGATGGACGAAAACGGACGCTTCCACGTAACATCAGTTGTTAAATTATAATTCCGCCTGCACCTTGAGCTTGGCCTGCCAGTAATCCGCCCACGCGGCAGTGACCGAGGGGGCGTTGATTTGCACGGTGTCATCCGCGATGAAAAGCCCAGGAAACAACTTGCGGAGCTTGTCCAGATACGCGCCGGGCTTGAAGACGCACACCAGCCCGACCGGGCCGGTTTTCCACGGCGCGGCCGGCGGGATTTCCCGAGCGACCGCGACGGCGGCGGCATGGATGCGGTCAAGGACATCCGGCAGGGCGTGGCATTCCGCGCCAAAGGGCGCCTGTGATATTTTTGTATCGACCGTGACGACGCCGGGCACGAGTTCGCGCGCCTCGGCGGTTCCCGCCGAATCGGCGGCGACCATCACGAGCGGCACGCCGAAATCGCCCGCGATGGCGGTTTCCATGCCGATTTCGCCGACGAGTTTTCCGTTTATATAAATCGCCTTGAAGTCGGGCTCATAGGTGTGGCTGAGCAGGCGGCCGGCGCCCTCCATCGAGTGGAAGCCCTGCAATATCAGGCCGTCGCAGTTTGCATCGAGCCCGCCCGCCCAGTCCGTGCGGTAGGGCGGTTTGCCGCAGCAGGCGCGCACGCCGCGGGGCAGGCGCGCGATGTCGATGTTGCGGCCGAACCAGTGTTCGTCGAAGATGGAGACATCGCCCGCGCCGCCCGCCAGCAGGCCTTCGACGAGCGCGAGCAGTTCCTGCATGAACCATTCGCGCGCCTGCGGATACTCCGGGTCGCCCGGCGTGACCTGGGGCATGCCGACGACGCCGGCCACGCCCTCCATGTCGCAACGTATGTGGAAGATTGGTTTTTTCATTAGTGCGGGAGGATATGGAAATTCAGGGCAGTTTTAAAAGATTCATTTTTGAACAGAAGGAAACAAAGGTAACGAAGAAAACCTTTCATTTCACATGTTTTCTTTGTTTTTTATCTTCGTCGCCTTCGTTTCCTTCTGTTCAAAATAACGGTCCGATTTTTTTAACCGCGAAGGTCGCGAAGGATGCGAAGGATGAAAATTTTGAAGGCTGTTGTTTTTTCAGTTTCATTTTTCCGTTCTTCGCGACCTTCGTGTCCTTCGCGGTTAATTTATTGGTTCGGTTTTTTTAGACAGAATGGACGGAATTTGACGGAATGGACGGAATGTGTTGTTTATTCTGTTCATTCTTTTCCATTCTGTTCATTCTGTCTAAAATAATGGTTTGGTTTATTTAACCACAGATGAACACAGATGGACACAGATAAAGACTTCCGAAACGATGGTTTGAATCTGTGTTTATCTGCGTTCATCTGTGGTTAAGTTTTTGGTTCGTTTTATTTGACCTCCTCCGGGGAGACGGGTCTGAGCCTTGGCGACAGGAGGTGGAACAGGAGCAGGGAGACGAGGTAGCAGGAGCCGGCGATTATAAAGAGGGTTTTATAGACACCGCTGCTGTCGCCGCCGGGCGCGACGTGCTGGAAAAGAAACCTGGTGACCGCCAGCAGGGCCATCGCGCCGAAGGCGCCGGCGGTGCCGCCGAGGCCGACGACCGAGGCGACGGCGTTTTTGGGAAACATGTCGGAGACGGTGGTGAAGATGTTGGAGGAGAAGCCCTGGTGCGCGGCCGCCGCCAGCGCGACAAGGCCGACGGCCACCCATTCGTTGCCGACCACGCCGGCGAAGGCCACCGGCACGGTGCACAGCGAGCAGAGCAGCAGGGCGGTTTTGCGCGAGGCGTTCACCGTCCAGCCCCGGCCCAGCAGGAAGGTGGATATATAACCGCCGCCGATGCTGCCGAGGTCGGCGGTCACGTATATGATCACAAAATGCAGGCCGAACTCGGTGATGGAGAGGTTGAACTTCTGGTTGAAGAACAGCGGCAGCAGGTAGAAATACCAGCGCCAGGCGGCGTCGGTCATGAACTTGGCGACGATGAAGGCCCAGGTTTGTTTCAATTTCAGCAGCACCAGCCAGGGGATTTTCTCGGCGACGGGCTCGGGCGGGTCGCTTTCTATATGGGCGCGCTCGGCGGGCGAGAGGCGTTTCGACTTTGCGGGCGTTTGATACAGCGCGAGCCAGAGAACCAGCCAGATGAAGCCCAGCGCGCCGGTGACGAGGAACGCGCACTGCCAGCCGAAGCGGACGAACAGCCACGGCACGAGCAGCGGGGCGGTGATGGCGCCGACGTTGCTGCCGGAGTTGAAGATGCCGGCGACGAGCGCGCGCTCCTTGCGCGGGAACCACTCCGCCGTGGTCTTCACCGCCGCGGGGAACACGCCGGATTCGCCAAGGCCGAGCAGGAAGCGCATGAAGCCGAAGCCGGCGATGGTGCTCATCACGGCGTGGCCGGCGGCGGCCAGGCTCCAGGTGACGATGGACAATATAAAACCCCGGCGCGTGCCGAGCCAGTCGAGCAGCCGCCCGAAGCTCGCCAGGCCGATGGCGTAGGCGATTTCAAAGCAGAAGACGATGTCGGTGTAGTCCGCGGGGGACCAGTTGAATTTCTTTATCAACTCCGGGGAGAGTATCCCGAGCACGAAGCGGTCGAGATAATTGATGGTGAGCGCGAAGAACAGCATCGCGCAGATGCTCCAGCGGAAGAAGCCGGGTTTTTGGGCGGTGGCGGGCGGGTTCATGGGATGGGTTTAGAGTTTAGAGTTAGAGTTAAGTTTAAGTTTAAGGGCGGGTTGAAAAATCATGTCTCACGCGGAGAGCCAAGTAGGGCAAGCGTCCCGCTTGCCTGACGGGAGCAGGATGCTCCCGCCGGCTTGGGGCGGCGCGCTTTGCGCGCCGTCTGGTCTGGCAAGCGGGACGCTTGCCCTACTTCCCAAACTGGCAAGCGGGACGCTCGCCCTACTTCCCAAACCAGGCAAGCGGGACGCCTGCCCTACTTGGCTCTCCGCGCCTTCGCGTGAGACAGGATTTTTAAAAGTGCCCATAATTGCTGAAAATTTCGCGGGTTTTCCATGAGCCACCGGCCGCTAGAAGCTGGTCTCCAGGGCGAAGGTGGTCATGCGGGGCTGGCGCCAGACTATGCGGACGTTGAAGGCGACCTGGCCGTTGTGCTCGTCGGTGATGTTGCGGCAGTCCACGCGGGCGGTCCAGCGGGTTTTGCCGACCCTGAAATTATAGGCGGCGCCGGCGCGGGCTTCGAGGAAGCGCGGGACCATCCACTGGGGCTCCTCGCGCACGGAGCCGGGGGTGACGTAGCGGGAAAGCTGGGAATCGCGCCACTGGAAGCCGCCGGTGAATTGCAGGCCCCTGACGGCCTGCGAGCGGTAGGTGACGAGCGCGGCGACGGCGTGGCGGGAAACATTATAGTGCCGCTTTTCGAGGTTCTGCGTGGCGGCGAAGGCCAGGTCCATCATGTTGACGCAGTCGGTGTAGGCGTAGGAGAGCATGGCGCGGAACTGGTTGCCGAGATTGACGGTGAACTGCACCTCGGCACCCCTGCTGTGCAGGCCGGGGATGGTGGTGTAGCCCCAGTCGGACTGCTCGAAGCCCTCCGCGTCGAGGTAGTGGAATTCCGAATACCACGGCATGTTTTTCTGTTTGATGTCATAATAACTGGCGGTGACGTAGAGTTTGTTTTTGAAAACCCACTTGACGCCGGCCTCGTATTGGATGCCGGTCATGGGCTTGAGGTGGTCGCCGTAGGTTCTGTAGCGCATGGTATAGTTGGGCTTGTAGGTGGCGTTGTTGTTGAAATAAAACGTCCACGCCTTGTCGCGGGTGATGTGCCAGACCACGCCGGCGCTGTGGGTGAGCGGGTGGTCGCGGAAATGCTCGTTGACCTGATCGGTCCAGACCTG
>JAITDF010000719.1 GCA_031282705.1 Opitutaceae bacterium
CCCTATGCCGCCCATCCTTTCATTTCTCCTTCTTCTGTCAACCACTAATTAAGTAGTATTGGGGTTAGCCGTGGGGTGACGGGCGCAGCGAGGAACCCACGGAAAACGTCAATAAAAACCCAAGCCCCGAAGGGGCGGCAGCCAAGCACGCCCCCTCACAACAACGGCGCGAGCAACCGGCACAAATCCTCCAGCAACCCGCTAAAAAACGGAAACCGCTGCGGACGCTCCCCCTTCAACTCGGTGCTCGACGCCAGCAGCGTCGCCACCCACGCCCCCATTTTCCGCACATCGGCCCGCGTATATACAAACACGCCGATCTCGAAATTCACCAGCAGGCTGCGCAAATCGAAATTCGCCGACCCGATGAGCCCCGCCCGCTCGTCCACGATCACCGCCTTGCTGTGCAGCATGCCCGCCCCGTAGTGCATCACCCGCGCCCCCGCCCCCCGCAGCTCCCGCGTGTAGAAACGCCGCGCATAATCCGTGATGGGGTGGTTCGAGCGCTCCGGCAGCACCAGCACCACCTTCACCCCCGCCCGCGCCTTCACCATCAACGAACGCCACAGCACCTCGTCCGGGATGAAATACGGCGTGATGATGTAAATGCTCTCCCGCGCATCCTGGATCATCGCGATCAACCCCTCGTAAAGCGGGTCGCCCCTCGTGTCCGGCCCCGACGCGACCACCTGCAACGCGCTCTCGCCCTCCACGCACTCCACGCCCGCCACGCCCTCCGCCACGCCCGCCCCCGCCTCCTCGCCGTGCAACACATCGAGCGGCCTCCCGCTCGCGAACGCCCAGTCGGCCAGGAACACCTCGTTGAGCAGCACCGCCGCCGGCCCCGCGATCACCGCGCCGAAATCGCTCCAGCGTTTCTTGTTGTAAAGCGGCCCCATGTATTCGTCCGCCAGATTGTGCCCGCCCACGATGGCCGTGCGCCGGTCGAACACCGCGATCTTGCGATGATTGCGCAGGTTCGCCGAACTCCTCGGCACAAACGAAAGCACCGGCATGAACCGCTGCACCTCGCCCCCCGCCCGCCGCAGCGGCGCCACGAAACCCCGGCTCGAAAAAACGCACCCCACCGCGTCGAGCAGCAACCGCACCTTCACCCCCGCCCGCGCCCGCTCCGCGAGCAACTCCACCAGCCGCCGCCCCGTCTCGTCCCGCCCAAGGATGAACGTGGTGATGTGGATCGAATGCCGCGCCAGCCGGATGTGCTCCGCCATCAACGCAAACGCCTCCTCCCCCGTGGTGATGAGCCGCAGCGCGTTGCCGCCCACCGGCGGGCTCGCGCCCAGCGCGCTGGCGGTGTTGATGACCGGCGACACCGACGGCGGCACGCGCACCGCATCCAGCCCCCCGTGCACGAGCACCAGCCGCGACTTGCGCGCCATCAACCGCCGCAGCTTCCGCCCCCCGAACACCAGGTAAAGCGGCACCCCGACGTAGGGAATCAACACCATCACCAGCAGCCACGCCACGGTGTTGCCCGGCTGTTTTTTATCGGCGAAAAGCCGGGCGATGAGAAAAACCGCGAACACGAACCCGCACACCGCCAGCACATGGGGCAGCCAGGGATGCGAAAAAAGCGAGCGATGAAATGCCATTGTGGGACGCCGAGCCGCCCCGACGCTGCCCCCGCGCATCACGTTGCGCAAGGCCAATTAATGCCGCCAGGCATTTCTGTCAAAAAGTTTACCGCCCCCTCGCGCGTCATTCGTCCATCGTCCATCGTGCTTCGTTCTCGTTCTTTGGGAAGTAGGGCAAGCGTCCCGCTTGCCTGGCGGCGCGCAAAGCGCGCCGTCCCGGAGTGGCAAGCGGGACGCTTGCCCTACTTCCCAAAGCGCGCCGCCCCAAAGTGGCGGGAGCAAGATGCTCCCGCCAGGCAAGCGGGACGTTTGCCCTGCTTGGCCTCCGCGCGAGCTTTTCAATGAGTTCATGTTGTTTTTTAACTTTTAGAGGTTTCCCCGAAAAGGCGGGCGACTTTGCGGGCATGTTTATAACAGCCAACCGTCATGCCGCGCGGCGGCGGCGGCGTGGGGGGCGTTTTATTATGGGGACCCTCTAAAAATTGAACGGAAGACAACAAAGAGAACGAAGAACAACAGAGGGGTGCTTGTCATTGGTTGTCTCAACCTGTTTTTAGCAATCAAGTTCGAGCCAGTGACCAAGCCAGGGTTTTCTTTGTTTTCATCTTCGTTTCCTTTGTTTCCTTCTGTTCAAAATGAATTTTTTAGAGGTTCCCTATGACGGCGCGCACGGCTTCAGGGTGGAAACGGGGGGGCGCGCGGGCGGTTAACGATAAAGTGAACCGCCTGTTGCGGCGCGGCGCGCGCACCGGGATTTTCGCGGCTCCATGCCCTCGCCCGATCCCAGTCCCCGCCAGCCTCCAAGCCGCCGCGCCGCGCGGCGGCCCGGCCCGGGTCGCGGCGGGGCGGCGCCTGATTTTTTGCATCCTGACTTGATGTGGCACGGAGGCCGTCCCTCCAAGATTCCTGTCGCTTCCGCGCGGCATCGGGTCCTGATTCAATCCATCGCATGACAATACAACCGCTGACAGGTGACTCGTGGCAGTTTCGCGAATGCGCCCGCGGCGCGGCGGCCGGATGGCATCCGGCCGCCGTGCCGGGCTGCGTGCACTCGGACTTGCTCCGCAACAAGCTCATCCCCGAGCCGTTCCGGGGGCGCAACGAACTCGGCCTCCAGTGGATCGAGGAGCGCGACTGGGAATACCGGCTGCGTTTCGAGGCGGGCGCGGCGTTGCTGCGCGAGGAGACGGTCGAGCTGGCGGCGGATGGGGTGGACACGTTCGCGACCTTTTTTCTCAACGGGCGCGAAATCGGCCGCTCGGACAACATGTTCACCGCCTGGCGCCGGGACGTGAAGGCGCTCCTGCGTCCGGGCGCGAACGAGCTGCGCGTCGTGTTCGGCAGCGCGATGAAATACATCCGCGCCAACCGCCGGCGTTTCGCGGCGCCGCAGGAGTTCAACGACCCGGTGGGCGGCTGCGTGCTGGCGCGCAAGCAGCAGAGCCAGTTCGGCTGGGACTGGGGGCCGCGTTTCGTGACGTGCGGCGTGTGGCGCGAAATCCGGCTCGAAGGCTGGTCGGGCAACCGTTTCGCGCACGTGGAAATCTCCCAGCGGCACCCGGCCCGCCGCCGCGCGCCGGGGCGGGGCGCCGGCGCGGTCGTCCTGCGGCTGCGCCCGGAGCTGCGGCGCCCGGCGCGCGGGCTGGTTTGCGAGGCGTCCGTCGCGCTGCGCGGGCGCGTGGTGGCGGCGGCGGGGCCGTCCGCGCTCAGGGGCGCGCCGGGGGGCGGCGCGCTCGAAATCACGGTGCCGGAGGCCGAGCTTTGGTGGCCGGCCGGGCTGGGCGCGCAGCCGTTGCACGAGGTGACGCTGCGCGCGCTCGACCGCGACGGGCGCGTGGTGGACGCGTGGACGCGGCGCGTCGGGCTGCGCACGCTGGAACTGGTGCGCAAGCCCGACGCATGGGGCGAGTCGTTCAAGTTTGTCGTGAACGGCGCGCCGGTGTTCCTCAAGGGCGCGAACTGGATCCCGGCGGACAGTTTCGTGGCCGGGCTGGACCGGGCGCGTTACGCGCGCGACGTGCGCGCGGCGGCGGCGGCGAATTTCAACGCCCTGCGCGTGTGGGGCGGCGGCGTTTACGAGAGCGAGGATTTTTATGATTTGTGCGACGAGCTGGGCCTGCTCGTGTGGCAGGACTTCATGTTCGCCTGCACGCTGTGCCCCGCCGACCGCGCGTTTTTGCGGAGCGTGGAGGCCGAGGCGCGCCACCAGGTGCGGCGGCTGCACCACCGCGCGTGCCTCGCGCTCTGGTGCGGCAACAACGAAATCGTGATGGCCAACGGCCCGCGCCTGCGCGGAGAGCCCAGGCGCGGCTACGAAAAATTGTTTCACCGGCTGCTGCCGGCGGCGGTGCGCGCGCACGGCGCGGGGACGGCCTACTGGCCCACCTCGCCCTGGCGCGGCGGCTGGCGGCGCCGCAAGGGCCACGCGGCGGGCGAGCGGCGCGGCGACACGCACTACTGGGACGTGTGGCACGCGCGGCAGCCGGTGCGCGATTACGAAAAGTGGAAATTCCGCTTCGTCTCGGAATTCGGCATGCAGAGTTTTTGCACGCCGAAAACCCAGGCGACCTTCTGCCCGGCGGACGACGCGAACGTGTTCGGCCCGGACAACGAAAACCACCAGAAAAACCGCGCCGGCAACCAGCTCATCCTCGACTACGTGTCGCGCCGCTACCGGTTCCCGAAAAACCAGGCGGCGCTCGGCTACCTCTCGCAGTTGAACCAGGCCCACGCCATGCGCACCGCGGTGGAGCACTACCGGCGGCTGATGCCGCGCTGCATGGGCGCGCTCTACTGGCAGCTCAACGACTGCTGGCCGGCCGCGTCGTGGAGCTCCATCGAATACACCGGCGAATGGAAGGCGCTGCACCACGCCGCGCGGCGGTTCTACGCGCCGGCGGCGGCGAGCGCGCTCGTCATCGGCGACGAGACCGCCGGCATCGGCAACTACCGCCGCTCCACGGTGGAGCGCGTCGATTTATACACCGTCTATGACGGCCCCGGAAAAAAGGACGCCGTGCTCGCCTGGGAAATTTTCCACCTCGACGGGCGCGTGCTCGCGGCCGGGCGCCGGAAGGTCGCGCTGCGCCACGGCGAGTCGCGCCGCCGCCGGAGCCTCGCCCCGCGCAAACTCATGGCCGCGCACGGGCGCGACAACCTCGTGCTGCGCCTCGCGCTCGAAATCGACGGCGCCCTCGCCGGCGAGGACAGCGTGTTCCTCGTGCCGCCGCGCTTCATCGCGCTGCGCCGCGGCGCGACCCGCGTGACGGTGAAAAAACGCGCCGGCACCGCCGACGCCGCCGACGCCGGCACCGCTGGCGGCGCGCGCCGTTTCGCGCTCACGTTTTTGTCGCGCGAATTCCAGCACGGCTTCCATTTCGACCTCGACGGCCTCGCGCATGCCGCGTCGGACAATTATTTCGAGCTGTTCCCCGGCCGCGCGAAGACCGTTGACATCACGCTCGACCGCCCGGCGACCGCCGCCGCCGTGCGCGCCGCGCTCCGCGTCGGCTCGCTGGTGGACAGCTACGAATGAGCGCGCCCGCCCCACCCCGCCCCACTCCGCCCGCCGGCACCTGGAAAAACACCACGCCTCCCGCGCTTGCCACGCTTGCCACTCCGCCCGCACC
>JAITDF010000354.1 GCA_031282705.1 Opitutaceae bacterium
ACGACCACCTCCTCGTTTTCCTCGCTTTTCGCGTCCGCCGCGGGCTGCCGGTTCGCCGCCTGCTGCCCGCGCGCGCCCGCGCCTGCCAGCATCCCCGCGAGCACGGAGATCATCAACAACTGGCGGAAAGGCCGTGGGGAAGGATGTGTTTTCATGGGATATGAAGAAATGGTGGGATCGGAGAAAAGGAATGGTTGTGAAAGGCCGCGGAGGACTGGAGCAGGAAATGAGAATGCCGCCAGCTTGCACCGCCCCTTGGATGAAGTTAAACATTCCGTTACGCACATCGTTGCGTCATTCATTCTGGGTTTGCGCGCCGGGATCACGCGTGGCGCATGGCTTGTGCGCGGGACGCAGGCCCCCGCCCCGCGCCCCATTCGGGAAAATGGGAGATATGGGAAATATGGGAGATCTGGCACCTTGAAAAACGCCATGCCTCTCATACCTCCCATTTCTCCCATTTTCCCGAAACCCCCGGCGGCACGGAGGGCACGGAGGCCGGTCCCGCCAAAGCCCCGAAAGCCCCGGCGGGAGGTCTAGACAGATACTGACCCTGGAAGGCATCAGGCAGGAAGGGAGGCAATAGCAGGAGGGAAGGGTGGAGCTGAGGGGCGTTTTTTGCGGGCAGTTGAAGCGGGGTTTGATTGGAGCGGGAGCGGTTGCTGCGGGCGAAGTTGAAGAAGTGCCGGCAGGTGGTGGCGTCAAGGAAGTGTTGAGGGCCGTGGAAGGCTTCGAGGTCGAAGAACCCGGTTTCGATGGTGGCATGGGCAGGGGGGGCTGGCCGGGGTGTGGTTTTGCCTCGTTTCCCAAGCACCCTGAGCGGTTCCATCTTCAGCTTCGTTTCTTTCATGCACCCGCCGGGGCGTTGCCCCGGTGCAACATGTCTATAGGGCTTTCCGCCCAAACATGAATCGATGGTTGATCCTTGCAAAAAATATGCTTTTGCTCTCCGCCGATGCTGAGGCAAGGGCGTGCTTTTTTCATCAGAAGACATGCCTCGTTCGCAATGGAACGCGGGAGGCGGGGAAGCATTCACGGCAGGGCGTTTTTTCAGGGAGGATTTTTCCGCCGCCTGGCCGCCGTTTGCATGGCGCTGGCGTTTTGCGCGGCGGGGCGTTCCCAGGTCGCCCCGCCGGGCTCGCAGGCGGACCGCGAGGAAATCCGCCGCCGGCAGCAGCAGGAGCAGGCCGAGCAGCGGGAGCGGCTTGAGCAGCCCCGCGTGGAATTGCAATCGCGCGCCGCCGCCGCGACACCTTCCGCCGCCGCCACCATTCCCGAATCGCCTGACGGTTTTTTAATTGAGCGCGTCATCCTGGACACCGGCGCGGGCCGGCGGCGTTTTCCGTGGCTTGCGGCCATCGCGTCGCGTTACGAGGGCAAACGGCTCGGCATGGCGGGGATGCAGCACGCGATCCGCGCGCTTTCCAATGCCTGCATCGAGCACGGCCATGTGACCACGCGGGTGCTGCTGCCCGAGCAGGACATCGCGGGCACGCGCACGCTGCGGCTCGTCGTGGTCCCCGGCACGGTGGGAAAAATCAGCGTCCTGTCCGCCGCCGCCGGCGATGCCGCCGGACACCCCGCCGGTGCCTGGAAACATGGCGGCACATGGCGCAACGCCTTCCCGGCGCGCGCCGGCGGCCTCCTCAACATCCGCGACATCGAGCAGGGCCTTGAGCAGATGAAACGCGTGCCCACGCAGGACGTGACGATGGACCTAAAACCCGGCGCGCAGCCCGGCGAAAGCGATGTCATTGTCTCCCGTGCAAACAGATTCCCGTTGCGCGGGCACATCGGCATCGACAACAGCGGCGACAAGAACACCGGCCGGTGGCAGGGCAGCGCGACCGCCTTTTGGGACAATCCGCTTCTATTAAACGACCTTTTCTCGCTCACCTATAATGGCGCCGTCGCCACCGCGTCCGGCCAGGGCACGCTGGGCAATAATATAACCTACAGCATTCCGTTCGGCTACTGGACGGCGCACGCCAGTTACAACGCCTACGATTACCACCAGACCGTCCAGGGCTACACCAGCGACTACGAGTCGTCCGGCAAAAGCCGCGGCGCCGAGCTTCGCGTGCAATTCCTGGCGCGCCGCGACCAGAACAGCAAAACGACGGCGCAGGCGCGCGTCAGCCATCGCCGCAACCGCAACTACATCGACGGCATCGAGCTCGAAGTGCAGCGGCGCGACACCACCACCTTTGAAATCGCCCTCCAGCACCAGCGCAACATGGGGCCGATGCTCCTCGACACCTCCATCGCGTTCCGCCACGGCGTCCCTTGGTTCAACGCCACCCGCGACACGCCGCCCCGCGCCAAGGACGCCCCCACGAACCGCTACCACGCCCTGACCGCCGACGCCACGCTGCGCTACCCCGTCGCGCTCGGCCCGCTCCGCCTGGCCGCCACCAGCGCCCTCTGCGCGCAACTCACCGGCGACACGCTTTTCGGCAGCGAGCATTTTTCCATCGGCGGACGCTACACCGTGCGCGGCTTCGACGGACGCCAGACCCTCGGCGCCGAAAAGGGCCTCACGCTGCGCAACGATTTTTCCCACGCCCTCTGGCGCACGGGCCAGTCGCTTTATGTCGCGCTCGACGGCGGCCATGTCACCGGCCCGTCGAGCCGGTATCTTTCCGGCGGCACGCTCGCCGGCTGCGCCCTCGGGCTGCGCGGCGGCTGGAAGTCGTTTTATTACGACGCCACCGTCGGACGCCCCTTGTATAAACCCGCCGGCCTCCACACCGCCCGCGCCACCTGCACGGCGCAGGCCGGCATCCAGTTTTAACATGCGACAATCAATACGCCGCCATATCACAAACCAGCAATCCGCCAGTCACCAAACCATCAACCCATCCACCCGCCATGAAAACACATTACCGGCCCTCCTTCCTTTTGCGCCCGCGCCGCTGGTTGAATACCCTGGTCGCAACCCTGTTTTTCGCGGAAATGTCGCTGCCCTCGGTGTCCCTGGCGGGCGGCATCACCGCCGCGCCCGGCGGCGGGGCGAACCGCCCCACCGTTGACACCAGCGGCAACGGCGTGCCCGTCATCAACATCGTCCGTCCTGACGGAAAAGGCGTCTCGCACAACAAATACCAGGACTTCAACGTCCCCGGCCAGGGCGCGATCCTCAACAACTCCGGCAAGGAAACGCAGACCCGGCTCGCCGGCTGGATCGACAAAAACAGCGGCTTCGCGCCCGGCGACTCCGCGCGCCTCATCCTCAACGAAGTCACCGGCCCCGACATCTCGCGGCTCGCCGGCTACCTCGAAGTCGCCGGCAACCGCGCCGACGTCATCATCGCCAACCCCAACGGCATCCACGGCTCCAACTTCGGCTTCATCAACACCAGCCGCGCCCTGCTCACGACCGGACGCCCCGAGTTCGACGCCGCCGGCGACCTCCGCTCCTTC
>JAITDF010000713.1 GCA_031282705.1 Opitutaceae bacterium
CCGGGAGGTCGGGAGACGGCTTTAACAATCGTTCTCGTTCTCTTACTCGTTCTCGTTCCCTCTTCTCTTTTATCAGCTGATGTTACGCAGTCGGCAGATTTTGGCAGGGCGGTGTCGGCGCGGGCCCCCGCGGGTTGCGCCGTGGTGGGGCCGGGGGGGCCCTTTTGGGCTGGGGGGTCCCGCCGCCACCGCCGCGACCACCCCGCGCCACCCCCCGGGGGCCCCGGCGAGACCGCCCTGCCAAAATCTGCCGACTGCGTAACATCAGCTGATAAAAGAGAAGAGAGAACGAGAACGAGTAAGAGAACGAGAACGATTGTTAAAGCCGTCTCCCGACCTCCCGGCCTCATGTCCGCCACCACCGAAAACACCAGCGCCACCGCCAGCGCCGCCGCCGCCGCCGCCGGCGCGCGCCCGGCGTTCGCCATCACCAGAAAACGCACCCGCTTCCTCGGCCTCACGCTCGACGAATGCATCCAGGCGTTCTTCGGCGGCAACGCCCTCGTCGCGCTCATCGTGCTCGCGCTCATCATGGTGTTCCTCTTCCGCGAAGGCGCGGCGTTCTTCGGGCAAAACCAGCGCAACCTCGCCGTTTACCGCCAGGCCGGACTCGAATACGTTGACCACATCCGCCGCCAGGAAACCGCCCACACCGCGCTCACCCGCCGGCTTTACGACCTGCGGCTCGCCGCCTTCACGCAGCTCGTGCAAAAACAGCGGCTCTCCCCCGCCGGCGCCGGCGCCCGCCTCGCCGCGCTTGACGATTTTTCCGGCCGGTTCGGCGACGCCGTGATGCCGCTCCGCGGCCTCGTCTCCGACCTCGGCGAAACCGCCGCCGCCATCAAGACGCGCTTCAACGTCAACGAGGACAAAACCACCCAGCGCGCCCAGCTCCTCGCCGAAGGCCGCGCCGCGGACGCCGCGCAAGTCGTCATCGAGCCGGTTGATTTCGCCGCCGAACTCCGGCCCATCCTCGACACCCTGCCGCTCTACCGCGAGACCAGCGCCGCCTTCGCCGCCACGCTCGAAACCCTCCTCGCCGCCGCCCCGCCGACCGCACAAATCGCGCCGGGCCTCGACGCGCGCATGGACGATTTCAAACGGCGCACGCGCGCCTACATCGCCACGTTCCCGGAAATCGAGCGCGAGCTCGCCGCGTGGGATTACGCCCGGCCCGTCCCCTTCACGGCCAGCCTCTCCGCGTTCATCTTCGGGCGCGACTGGCTCACCGCGAGCTTCTGGCAGGACTGGTATGGCATCATCCCCCTCCTCACCGGCTCGCTGCTCGTGTCCATCATCGCGCTGCTGCTCGCCGTCCCGCTGGGCGTCGGCGCCGCCATTTACGTCAACCAGATCGCCGCCCCCCGCGAACAGCGCCTCGTCAAGCCGGCCATCGAGTTCATCTCGGCCTTCCCCTCCGTCGTGCTCGGCTTCTTCGGCATCGCCGTGCTCGGCGAGCTGCTGCGCCGCTTCTCGCAGGCCGGCTGGCTGGGCTGGGTGCCCGGCTTTCCCATCATCGAACGCCTCAACGCACTCACCGCCGGCTGCCTGCTCGCGCTCATCTCGATTCCGACGATTTTCACGCTGGCCGAGGACGCGCTCAACAACGTGCCCCGCGCCTTGAAGGAGGCGTCCTTCGCGCTCGGCGCGAGCCGCCTCCAGACCATCGTCAAAATCATCGCCCCCGCCGCGCTCTCCGGCATCATCTCCGCGGTGCTGCTCGGCTTCGGCCGCGTCGTCGGCGAGACCATGATCGTGCTCCTCTGCGCCGGCAACCGCATCGCCATCCCCGACTTCACCTCCGGCCCCGCCGCCGTCACGCAACCCGTGCACACCATGACCGGCATCATCGCGCAGGAAATGGGCGAGGTCGTGCGCGGCGGCATCCACTACCGCGCGCTCTTCGTGGTGGGCATCGTGCTCTTTCTCCTTTCGCTGGCGATAAACTACGCCGCCCAGAAAATCGTCACCCGCTACCGCATCGCAGAATGATGAACCCGGCCGGCAACACCACCACCTCCTCCAATCCCTTCCGCTCGCGCGGCGGCGCCGCCGCCTGGCGCGAACGCGCCCTCTTCTCGCTCCTCCGCGCCGCCACCTACTGCATCCTGCTCTGCGGGGCGCTTGTCCTCGGCAACATCGTCTTCAAAGGCGCCGGCGCCGTCCTCTCGTCCCGGTTTCCCTTTGTCAACACGGCTTTTTTCACCGAGGCGCCGGAGACCCTGCACGTCTTCGAATACGAAGGCGCCACGCACCGGCTCGGCGACCGCGACTACCGCGCCTTTCGCGAAACCGAGGCCGCCCGCGCCGCCGCCGGGGGCCGCCCCGCGCCGCGCTTCGCCGACGGGCAATCCTTCGTTTACTCCGCCGGCGGCATCCTCCCCTGCATCGTCGGCACGCTGCTTCTGGTCGCCGGCTCGATGACCATCGCGCTCGTGCTCGGCACCGCCAGCGCCGTCTATCTCAGCGAATACGCCGGATCCGGCCCCGTCGTGCGCACCATCCGCCTCGCCATCCTCAACCTCGCCGGCGTGCCCTCCATTGTTTTCGGCCTCTTCGGCTTCGGCATGTTTGTGATCTTTTTCGGCTGGAACGTCTCCCTCATGGCCGGCTGGTTCACCCTCGCCTTCATGGTGCTGCCGGTGGTCATCACCGCCGGCGAGGAATCGCTCAAGGCCGTCCCGCGCGGCTTCCGCGAAGGCTCGCTCGCGCTGGGCGCGACCAAGTGGCAGACCATCCGCAAATCCGTCCTCCCCTGCGCGCTCCCCGGCATCCTCACCTCGTCGATCCTCGGCATCGCGCGCGTGGCCGGCGAAACCGCGCCCATCATGTTCACCGCCGCCTACGTCGTCCGCGACAAGCTCCCCTGGCAGGTCTCCGAAATCAGCGACTTCTTCTTCCAGGGCGTGATGGCGCTCCCCTACCACATCTACGTCGTCAGCTCCAAGATTCCGCAAAACGAATACACCGAACGCGTCCAATACGGCAGCGCCCTCGTCTTCCTCCTGCTCGTCGCCCTCATCGCCGCCGCCTCCATCATCCTCCGCGCCCGCCTCCGCCGCGCCCACAAATGGTGAGGCCGCCCCGCCGCGCGATTAAGTTTAAGTCAGAGTCCGCTCTTACCGTATCTCCCATCCCTCCCATATCTCCCATGTCTTCCATCTTCCAAAAAATGACCCTCCCGCCGCCACGCACCCTTCCAATCGAAAATCGAGTTCCGAGCGAAGCGAGAAGCCTGACATCGAAAATCGAAAACCCCTCCCCCCCCGCCCGCACCCTCATCGAAATCACCGGGCTCGACTTCTGCTACGGCGAAAAAAAGGCCCTCGACGACATCAACCTCAGCCTCCCCGAAAAACGCGTCACCGCCTTCATCGGCCCGTCCGGCTGCGGCAAGTCCACGCTCCTCCGCTGCCTCAACCGCATGAACGACCTCATCGACGGCGCCGCCATCCGCCGCGGCGCCATCAAGATAAACGGCATCGACATCAACCACCCCGACGTTGACCCCATCGAACTGCGCAAGCGCGTCGGCATGGTTTTCCAAAAATCCAACCCCTTCCCGAAATCCATCTACGAAAACATCACCTACGGCCTTCGCATCCAGGGTATAAATGCAAAGTCCCGCCTCGACGAGGCGGTCGAACGCAGCCTCCGCGGCGCCGCCCTCTGGGACGAGGTGAAGGACCGCCTCCACGAAAGCGGCCTCGGCCTCTCCGGCGGGCAGCAGCAGCGCCTCTGCATCGCCCGCGCCATCGCCGTCGGCCCGGAAATCATCCTCATGGACGAACCCTGCTCCGCCCTCGACCCCATCGCCACCGCCAGGATCGAGGAACTCATCCACGAGCTGAAACGCCGCTACACCATCATCATCGTGACCCACTCCATGCAGCAGGCGGCGCGCTGCTCCGACTTCACCGCCTTCTTTTATCTCGGCCGCCTCATCGAGCACGCCGGCACCCGCTCCATCTTCATGAGCCCGTCCAACCCGCAAACCGAAGCCTACGTCAGCGGCCGCTTCGGCTGACCCGCCTTATTCTTTCCTCGTTCTCGTTCTCTTTCCTCTTTATCTTTATCTTTCCTCTTTATCCCCGCCGCCTCATCCCTCCCATTTCTCCCATCCCTCCCATTTCTCCCATCCCTCCCATTTCTCCCATTTCTCCCATCTCTCCCATCTCTCCTATTTCTCCCATCCGTCCCATCATTCCCACTCAGCATTCCACATTCCACAATCCGC
>JAITDF010000747.1 GCA_031282705.1 Opitutaceae bacterium
GCGTGTGGCTCGGGTTGGAATAAAGGCACCGGGCGGGGACGGGCGGTGGTTTTCATGGTGGAGAGGGAGTGCATCGGGACGTGGAATTTATGGTGTTGGGCACTTTGAAAAATCAAAAAACACCATGCACTCATTGAAAAACTCGCGTGGAGTCTTTGGGGACGCAGGGCGGGCGTCCCAAGCAGGGCAAGCGTCTCGCTTGCCTGGCGGGAGCAGGATGCTCCCGCCGCTTTGGGGCGGCGCGCTTGCGGCGCGCGTTGCGCGCCGGATGGCAAGCGGGACGCTTGCCCTACTTTCCAATCAGGCAGGCGGGATGCCTGCCCCGCTTTGGCCTCCGCGCGGGACATGATTTTTCAAAGCACCCTTATGACCATGATGACCATGAAAACCATGAACAAAACCACGGGCGCCACGAGCGCCACAAACACCACGAGCGCCGCAAACGCCGCGGGCGCTGCGGGCACCGCAAACGCCATTGATTATTCCCTGTATATGGTGACCGACGTCGCGCCGGCCTACCGCCACGGGCTGACCGCCTCGGTCGAGGCGGCGGTCGCGGGCGGCGTGACCGTCGTGCAGTTCCGCGCGGACGGCGGCTCCAAACGCGAACTCTACGAAACCGGCCTCGCCCTGCGCGACCTGCTGCGGCGCCTGGGCGTGCCGCTCATCATCAACGACCACGTCGATCTCGCGCTCGCGCTCGACGCGGACGGCGTCCACGTGGGGCAGGGCGACCGGCCCGCGGCGGTGGTGCGCCGCCTGCTCGGCCGGGGAAGGATCCTCGGGCTCTCGACCTCCAACCGGGGGCAGGTGGCCGCGGTCGATGCCGCGGTGGTGGATTACATCGGCATCGGGCCGGTGTTTCCCACGCAGTCGAAGCGCAACGCGCCGCCCGACATCGGCGTGGCCGGGCTGGCCGCGCTGGCGGCGCTCGCGCCGGTGCCGTGCGTGGGCATCGGCGGCATCACCATCGGGCGCGCCTCGGCGGTTTACGCCGCGGGCGTGGCGGGCATCGCGGTGGTGTCGGCCCTGTCCGGCGCGGACGACGTGCGCGCGGCGGCGCAGGCGCTGCGCGCGGCGCGGGGCGGGGCATGAAAGGCGGGAGGTGAAAGGCGAAATGGGAACCTCCATAACTGATGTTGCGCGGAGCGCGGAAAATGTCCGTTTTCGTCCGGCGTTTATCGTCCGTCGTCCATCGTTCTCTTTCTCTTTCTCTTTCTCTTTCTTCTTTCGTCAGGTGTGGGCTGGGGGAAAAAGGAAAGAGGAAAGAGAACGAGAAAGAAGAAAGAAGAACGATGGACGATGGACGAAAAACGAAAACGGACGCTTTCCGCGTGACATCAGTAAATAAATCCCCCGGCTTTCCCTGGTTTGATATTTCGCGTCTTTTCGCGTCTTTTCGCGGTTAAAAACTGATTTTTAGAGGCGCAAAAACAGGAGGCGCAAAAAATTAACCACTGAGAATTTTGGAGGTTCATTTTTAATTTTTAACTGATGTTACGCAGGAGAGGTTTTTTGGTAGGGCGGTCTCGCCGAGACCGCCCTGCCAAAAGCCTGCCAAAAGACTGGCCGCCGCGTAACATCAGTTTTTTAAGATTCCCAACTATGAACAGCGAAAGGCAAAACATGATTAAAACCCCTCCGCGCATCCCCAACGTGCTCACGATCGCGGGCGTCGATCCCTCGGGCGGGGCGGGCGTGCTGGCGGACTTGAAGACGTTCTCCGCCCTCGGCGCGTATGGCATGGGCGTGGTGGCCGCGCTCACGGCGCAAAACACGACCGGCGTCACCGGCGTGCACGCGGTGCCGGCCGATTTTGTCGCGCGGCAGATCGACACGCTCTTCGCCGACGTGCGCATCGACGCGGTGAAACTGGGCATGCTGGGCACGGCGGAGATCACCCGCGCCGTCGCCGCGCGGCTGCGCCGCCACGGCGTCGCGCGGCTGGTGGTTGACCCGGTGATGGTGGCGAAAAGCGGGCACCACCTGCTCGCGGCGGACGCGGTGGCGGCGTTGCGCGACGAGGTGCTGCCGCTGGCGGAAGTGCTGACGCCCAACCTGCCGGAGGCGGAAGTGCTGCTCGGCGGCGGGGCGATCCGCGACACGGCGCGGATGCGCGACGCCGCGCGGCGGCTGCGCGCGCTCGGCCCGCGGGTCGTGCTGGTGAAAGGCGGGCACCTGCCGGGCGCGGAGTGCGTGGACGTGATCGACGACGGGGACGGGCAAATCGAACTGCGCGCGCCGCGCATCGCCACGGAAAACACGCACGGCACCGGCTGCACCCTCTCGGCGGCGATCGCCGCGCTGCTGCCGCGCCGCGCCGGCGTGCGCGAGGCCATCCGCGACGCGAAGGACTACCTGACGCGCGCGCTGGCCGCGGCGGATGAATTGAGCGTCGGCCGCGGCCACGGCCCGGTGCAGCATTTCTGGAGGCAATGGAAGGCGGACGACCGCCGCCCCGCCGGCTGACAATCCCCCCGCCGCCGCCGCCGCCGCTCCGCGCCGTGCCGCCCCGCGCCTCGCGCCGCAACCGGAGGCATGGTGGCCGGCGGCGGAAGAGAAAGAGAAAAGGGCATTTTGAAAAAAGCATGTTCCGCGCGGAGGCGCGGGGAACCAAGCAGGGCAAGCGTTCCGCTTGCCTTGGCGGGGGCGGGACGCTCCCGTCCCCCGCCATTTTGGGGCGGCGCCGGCGCGCTTTGCGCGCCGGATGGCAAGCGGGACGCTTGCCCTACTTCCCAATCAGGCAAGCGGGACGCTTGCCCTACTTCCCAATCTGG
>JAITDF010000083.1 GCA_031282705.1 Opitutaceae bacterium
CCTGATGCGGAGCGATTGGAGCATGGCCCGTCATGGTCGGACAAAAACCATGCGATTTTCAAGCGGGCGATTGCCGCCGCCGCCCGATTTCCGCCCGCCCGGCGGAGCGAACGCAAGGCGCGACAGGAAGCGACGCCTCCGCCCCCCAAGGCCGCTGATTACGCCCGTGACAAAGGGCGCGCGTTGCTCCACAACTGCCTCAACGCCGAGGCCGTGGCTCCGACAGACGGCTTGAATGCGCGCCACTAATTCCACCACCACCACCACCACCGCCTTCTGCATGAACAAAATCAAGCGCACCCTACTGCTCGCCGCCGCGCTGCCCGCCATCATGCCAGCGCCCGCGCGCGCCGCCACGCCGCTCGCCGACCTCGTCGGGGAGGACGCCCCGCTTGTCGTGCTCGTGGACAACGTCCCCCGCCTGCTCAGACACTGGGAGGGCTGCCCGGCGGCCCGGATGCTGGACGACCCGGAAATCACCGGCTTTTTCAACCCCGGCCACACGCCCCCCGTCCTCCCCGCCCTGGACGGACTCCTGAGGCAGGACTTCGGCCACGGCGCGAAGGAACTGCTCGCCTTTGCGCAAGGAGGCGCGCTCTTCGCCATCCCAAACGTGGAAGGCCTGGCGCAGGGCAGGCCGCCGGTGCTCCTCATCGTGGAACTGGGCGGCAACGCCGCGAAACTGGAGGCGCTGCTGGACTCGAAGGCCTTCAGGGAAAAAACCCGCCTCCTCCGCGAAACCACAAGCCACGCCGGCGCGACGCTCCATTATGACAGATACGGCGGCGACAGCGGCTTCGTCATGGCCTGGTCGATCAACGAAGGGACGCTGTATTGCAGCCCGGCGCGCGACCTGGTGAGCGGCGCGCTTGACCGGGTGGTCGCCGCCATCGCCGCCGCCCGCGCCGGCGGCGCGCCGGACGCCTTCGGCAAGTCCGCGCGCCACCTGCGCATGAAGGAGCGCGCCGGCGGCATGCCCCACGCCCTCCTCGCCGTGGACTTCCGCGAAATCGTCCCCCTGCTCGACCTCATGCTCAAAATGCAGGCCGCGGGCGCGCCCGGCCCCGCCGCCGCGATGCTGGACCTCGCCCACCTGACCTCCCACCTCGGCCTCGACGCGGCGCGGGATTTTTACGTGAGCGCGCGCCTGGCCGAAGAGTATGCCGAAATCACCAGCGGCCTCACCTGCACGGAGGAACGCGGCTTGCTGAAGCTCATGACGGCGGTCCAGGAAGGCCCGTTCGCCCAGCCCCCGTTTCTGGCGGCGGACAGCCTGGGCTTCGCCACCGCGCGGCTCAGCCTCCCGGTGTTTTATGACGTGCTGGAGGAAATGCTCAAAGGCGCCTCCCCCATGATGCACGCGATGTTCGAGCACCGCATCGCCGCCTTCAACCGGCAAAACGGCATCGACGTGAAACGCGACCTCCTCGGCAGCCTTGGCGGCGACGTCTTCATGGTCAGGCGCCGCCCGCCGGCGGGCGACGCGCCGCCCGCCGCGCCGGACATCGCCTTTGTGCTCCCGCTGAAGGACGAGCGCCTTTTCGCATCGACGCTGAACACCTTGAAAAAAGCGGCGGGGCTGGAGGACACCGGGAGACTGTCCGCCCGCGACCATCTCGGCGCGACGATTTACACGCTGGAGCACGGCGTCAACCCCGGCGACCGGATGTTCCATGCGGTGGTGAACGGGCATTTTATCATTGGCATCAGCTCCACGGCCTCGGCCGTCGAAAGCGTCATCCAAGGCATGACGGGCAAAACGGCCTCCGTCTGGGGCCGGCCCGAGATCATCGAGTCGCTGGCCGACGTGCCCGGCGACGCGTTTGCCTATCGCTACGAGGACACGGCCTCGATCATGGATGATTTCTTCGACGCGTTCGAGCGTCTCGCGAAGCGCGCGACCGCCGCCGCCCCGCCCGATTCCCCGCACGCGAAACGCACACTGGGGCCGAAGCCCGGCGCCGCGACGCTGGAAAAATACTGGGGCGCCATGTCCGGCTTCAACCAGCGCGACGCGCGCGGCATTTACATCAAGTCCAGGATATATTACAAAAAAACCCCGCCGCCGTCTTGAATGGATGGATGCCGTGGCCTTCGCCGGGCCGTGGCCCCGCCGGCCCCCCCTGCTTGATTCCCGCGCCATTCCGCCCCCTTGCGCCAAAAAAGATTCCGGCAGGGGGGGGACAACAGCGCAAAAAAAGCGCGCCCCAAAAAATGGAACGCGCTGGAGGGAATTTTGTATGGCCCAAAAAACCCGAAATTATTTCCCGAGGCTGGAGCGAAGGTCGTCGAGCTGGCCGGCGCTGCCGAGGAGCTGGTTGCGGCTGGCGATGAACTTCGAGTATTCCTCGATGTAAACCTTGCCGGGGGCGCGGAAATCGAACTCGGCGGGCTTGTCGCGGAAAAATTCGCGGTGCACGCGGGTCCACACGAGGCGGCCGTCGGTGTCGATGTTGATCTTGGTGACGCCGAGCCGGGCGGCCGGGAGATATTCGTTCACGTCCACCCCGGCGGAATCCTTGATCGCGCCGCCGGCGGCGTTGATGCGCGCGACCTCATCCTGCGGAACGGAGGAGGAGCCGTGCATGACAAGCGGGAAGCCGGGCAGGCGGGCCTTGATTTTTTCCAGCACATCGAAGTGGAGCGACTGCCTGCCCTTGAACTTGAAGGCGCCGTGCGAAGTGCCGATGGCGCAGGCGAGGGAGTCGCAGCCGGTCTTCCGGACAAAATCCTCCGCCTCCTTCGGGTCGGTGAGGGTGGCGTGCCCGTCCTCGACCTTCACGTCCTCCTCGACCCCGCCGAGCTGGCCGAGCTCGGCCTCGACGGAGATGCCCTTGGCGTGCGCGGCGTCAACGACGCGCTTGGTGATCGCGACATTCTTGTCGAAGGGATCGTGCGAGGCGTCGATCATGACGGAGCTGTAGAAGCCGGAGTTGATGCAGTCGTAGCACGTCTCCTCGTCGCCGTGGTCGAGGTGGACGGCGAAAATGGCCTCGGGGAAGATCGTGTCGGCCGAGCGAATCATGCCTTCAAGCATGAGTTTGTCGGTGTATTTGCGCGCGCCCTTGGAAATCTGGATGATGAACGGGGCCTTGGAGGCGATGGCGCCCTTGAAGAGGCCCATCGTTTGCTCGGCATTGTTGATGTTGTAGGCGCCGACGGCGTATTTGCCGTAGGCGTGTTTGAAGAGCTGCGCGGTTGTGACGATCATGGTTTATGAAGATAAAGGACGCTGAGCGTATTCTTTTCGGGGGCGGGCCGGCAAGGTTTTTCGTGCACGGTGAAAGAAAGGGTGCGACAGGAAGTGATGTGCACTCCCTCAAAAGGCGGGTTCACCCCAAAGTGATGCCCCCCCTCCTTCTTCTTTCCTCTTTCTCTTTCTCTTTCGTCAGGAACGGGCAGGAGAAAGATAAAGATAAAGAGAAAGATAAAGAGGAAGGAATAAAGAGAAAGACTCCGGCGGTGACATCACTTCCTGTCGCATCCCCCTATTCCCCGCCCTCCCCGTGCAGCGCGCAGTAGATTGTCACGACCGCGTCGTTCAGCGTGGGGAGCTTGCCGCCGGCGCCGTCGTCGAGGGTGCCGGCATCATCATCGCCGGCACCGGCGCCGCCATCCTCCGCCTCGGCGGCGGCGGCGGCCTTTCCCAGCTGCACGATGATGCCGTCCGGCTCGAACGGCGCGGCCCAGCAGCGCAGCGTTTTCCAGCACTGCGCGAGGTCGGGGCGGGCGAGCGCGCCGGCCCATTCGTCCTCGTATTCCCCGACCAGATCCATGAACCCTTGCGCCCACTCCAGCATCGCGCTGATGAATTCCATGCGGAATTCGATTTTCCCCGGCGCGTCTTCCCCGGTCTCGTTCTCGTTGGGCGACAAAATGATTATCGGGTGCCCCTCCTCCATTTCCACCTCCAAAAAGCGCTCCAGCTGGCGCCAGTAGATTCCCAGCAACGTTTCCTCCGGCGTGGGCGCGTCGCCGTCCTCCCCGCCCTCGCCGTCCTCCCCGTCACCGAAGACAAGCCCGCTCCAGGTCATGAGCACGTCCTCGAAGTCAAACGTGCCGGGCTGGCAGAGCATCGCGGTCAGCGCGCCCGTCAGCGCGTGGACGCTGAACTCCGCGTCCCGCTTTTCGAACATCGCAGCCAGCGTGTTGCGTGTTTCGACGATGGCCTCGGCGGAGATGTCGGGGTCGTCGAGCAAATCCGCATATGAGGTGAAATCGTAGCCGTCCGGCCCGCAGCGCGTGTCGAGCACGGCGAGCACGCGCCGCACGCGCTCCTCGTCGTCGGCCTGGCCCTGGATGTAGTGCGGGCGGCCCCCGTCGCCGTAGGCAAACGTCTCCGTGCACATGCCCGCGTCGATGCCGCCGAGCACGCGCCGGGCCTTGCGGAAATCGCGGTGCGGCGCGAACCCGAGCCGCTCCGCGTAGGCCACGGCGCCCTCGATGAGTTTTTTCGCCCACGCCGGGTGAATCGTCTCCATGATGTCTTTCGGGAGACGCGCCTCCATTACTTCCGCCAGCCCGGCCTCGTCCGTGCCGTCCAGCAGCCAGGCGTCCTTCACGCCGAGGCAGAAAATGTCCACGAGGAAAAACCCGGCGACCGCGCCGCCGTCATCGTCTATGCGCGTGACGATTATGCTGGCCAGGCCGGTGCCGCGCCAGTTTTTGGTGATGCAAGATTGGAAACGTCTCATGGAATTTTGGATGCGAGGATGCGGATGCGGAGGTTCGGATCAAAAGGACGCAGTTTGCGCATGACGGAAGGCGGCGAACAGCAAAATTGGCGCCGGCGCGCCTATTAACTGATGGGACGCAGCCAAGGGAATCCACGGGTTTCGCGAAGGCGCGGCGGCGAGCAAGAGGACGGGAACGATTTTTTGGCGGGGTGTGCGGGGGTGGTTCGCCTTTGCGCCGCGCCCATCGGGCCGGTCTTGTTACTTGCCACTTGTCACTTGTCACTTCTCTCTCGTTGCCTCTCTCTAGCGCGATGTCCACGGCGAAGCCCTTCATCTTTGTCTGCGGCGCGGATGACTTTCTGGTCAACCGCGCGGGCAAGGCGCGTTTCGACGGGCTGGCGCGCGAGGTCGAGGACGAGTTTTCCCGCGAGGTGCTGAACGGTTTCGCCAACACTGTCGCCGAGGTCGAGGCCGCCTTGGGATGTTTTCGCGAGAGCGTGCAAACCGTGTCGATGTTCGGCGGCAAACGCCTCGTGTGGCTGAAGGACGTGAATTTCCTCGCCGACAGCGTGATCGGCCGCGCCGAGAGCACGCTCAAGCTCGTGGAGGACTTGCAGGAGCTGCTCGCCGGGGTGACGCCCGGCGAGGTGCTCGTGCTCATCACCGCCGCGCCCATCGACCGGCGGCGGGCGTTTTGCAAGTGGTGCGAGAAGACGGCCGATTTTGTGTTCACCGGCGGCGCCGACACCGACAAAAATGCCGACGCGCTCGCCGGCGTCATCGAGGCCGAGGCGCGCGCGCTGGGCGTGTCCTTCGGCGAAGGCGCGCTGCGCCTGCTGCTCGCGCGCGCGGGCGCCAACACCCGCCTGCTCATCGAGGAGACGCACAAGCTCGCCACCGCGCTCGACGAAGGCGCGACCGTGATCGAGGAGCCGCTCGTGGACGAACTCACGCCCAACATCGCCGAGGGCGATTTTTTCGAGGCGGCGGAGGCGTTCTTCAGCGGCGACCTGAAATGGACGCTGGCCGCGCTGCACCGGCATTTTTTCGGTGGCGGCGACGCGCGCCCGGTCATCGCGTCGCTCCAGAACCGCAACCGCCTGCTGCTTCAGGTGCGCGCGCTGGTGGATGCCGGCGATCTGCGCTCCGGGCCGCGCGGTTTCAGCAAGGCCGACCTCGACCGCGCGATGGCGGCCTACGGGCGGCATTTCACCGGCGCGACGGAGAAAAGCGCCTACAACCTTTTCACGCAGCATCCCTTTTACCTGGGCAAGCTGGCTGACGCCAGAAAACTCCCGGCCATGCGCCGCCTCATCGACAACCAGATGGAGCTGGTCAACGCCTTCGAGGAGATCATCCGCCGGCCGGACGATCAGGAGGAGGTCTTGCGCGAGATGGCCGTGCGCTGCCTGGGCGCATGAGGGGCGGGGGAGGGGAGTCGAAAGGCCAGACGTGAAGGGCGGGAAGTGAAAGGAAAAAGGGGAATGGCGAGTGTTGAAGGGCGCAAAGCGGCGGAGGCGCGCGCATGGGAAAAGCTCACGCGGAGGCTTTGGTGACGTAGGGCAAGCGTCCCGCTTGCCTTCCCCTTTGATGGCGCAACGCGCCGCTGTCCTTTGGGATTCGGGATTTTGGGATTTGGGATTTGGGAGCGCAGCGACCCAAGTAGGGCGAGCGTCCCGCTTGCCTGACGGGAGCAAGATGCTCCCGCCACTTCGGGGCGGCGCACTTCGGGGCGGCGCGCTTTGCGCGCCGTCAGGCAAGCGGG
>JAITDF010000126.1 GCA_031282705.1 Opitutaceae bacterium
ACGCCCGTGCCACGCAATCCGCCGCCGCGTAACATCAGATTTGAAATTTTTTTTGGGATTGTCAGGCTTCGCGTTTCGCTCGGAAGGGGTTTGGGATTTGGGAGTTCCCCGCGCGCATCCGCCCCGCGCTTGAACCGGCCGGCCGCGTCGGGCCCTCCGCGTTTGCCTCTCCGCGTTTGGCCGGCGCGAAATCTCATCGCAAACGGGCCCGGTTGCGCTAAACAACACTCCCATGAACTCCCGTATTTTCACGCTCACCATCGCGCTCCTGGGCCTTCCGGCCCTCGCCGGCGCCGAGAATCGCGAGAACCTCCGGCGGACGGCATCGGAATCCAGCGCAAGCATCCGGCAGCTGCTGGAGTATCAACGCCAGTATCAGGCCGACCTCGATGCCCGCACCCGCGCCTTCACCGGGGTGACGCAAACCGCCTCGCCGCTGGAAGCCCTGCTCAACTCGCTTGTGCAGGAAGTCCTCGCCCTCCGGCGCGACAACGACGCCCTCCGCGCGGAACTCGACACCTTGAAAACCTCCGTCAGAACGATGCAGGAAACGCAGGAAACGGCGGACAAAAAAGCGCAGGGCGCGGCGGGCAAAAAGACGAAATGACCGGGGCCGGCGCCGCGCGCCGGGGCGGACCCGGAAAGCGGAACTGGAAGCACGGGTTCCTTTTTTTTGTTTTGTCCCGGACGCCTCTTTGCGCTCTTTGCACATTGATTCAAATGATTCCCTTCCGCCTGAAACTCATCCGCCGCCGCGCCCTGGTTGTCGCGATGCTCTGGGCCGCGGCGGCGGGAACGGCCCGTCCGGCGCCGGACGGCGGGGCGATTTCCCAATTGCAGGACGCCCTGCCCGAGCGAAGCCTGCCGGGGCTCGACGCCCTGCTGCGCAAGGCGCTCGTGCACGCGCCCGAGGTCATCATGCGCGAATGGGCGCTCGCCGAGGCCGGGGCCGGCGCCCTCGCCGCCCGCGCGCCCATGCTCCCGCGCCTCGAAGCCTGGGTGAACGCCGGCGCGACCTATGAGCAGCGGCGGGAGGGGGCCTACGAAATCAACGGGCAGACCGTCCTCGCCGACGACCGCGACCGGGTGCTGGCCGCCGTGCTGTTCAACGTCGGCTTCTACCAGCCCGTTTTTCACTGGGGCGCGCTGGCCAAAAATTATCAGATCGGAAAACTGCGCCAGGCGATCGCCGCGCGCAACATCACCGAGACCCGGCGCCTGCTCGCGCTCGACATCCGCAGACGCTACCTCGACCTGATGCTCGCGGAAAACGGCCTGCAAATCGCCCGCCGGGACCTGGCCCGCGCCGGGGAGGACCACAGACAAATGGAGCAGTTGATCGCCGACGGGACGCAGGCGGCGGCCTCGCTTGACGGGCCGCGCCGCGACCTCGACATCATCCGCCCCGAGGTGCGCAGGCAGGAGGTCGAATGCAGGATGCTCCGCGAAAGCCTGCTGCGGCTCGCCGGCGTCACCGCGGCCGACCTCGACGCGCTGCCCGGCGGGCTGCCGCCGTTCGCGCCGCTCGACGCGCCGCTCGACGCGCTCGCCGGCGCCGGCGCACGGGAGGCCGCGCCATCAAACGGCCTCGCCGATCTCAGGGACCAGATCGAAATCGAGCGCCTGAATTATAATATCCAGAAAACCCGCCTGCATCCCAAATTCGGCGTCACCCTTTCCGTCACCCAGGAAAACCGCGCGCCGGACAACAACGTCCTCGGGCCGAAATCGCTCATCACGAGCTGGAACGCATTCGGCACCATGAACTGGCGCATGTTCGACGGCGCGGAAACGAAGGGCCTCCGGCTCGCCTCGCTCAACCGCCTGCGCGCGCTCGAAACGCGCCGCGTGCAGGCGGAAAAACAGGAGGGCGGCGAACGCGAGATCGAGGCGCTGCGCCTGCAACTCCAGTGGGAGCGCCTGAAAAACACGGAGGCGGACCTGGGCCGCGCGCGAAACGGGCTGGAGCTGGCCGGGCAGGATTTCGCCGGCGGCTGGGCCTCGTCGCGCGCCGTGGAGGACGCCCGCGTCCATCTGGCCAACATGCTCCGGCAGGCCAGCGCCGAGCGCGCCGCGTTTGCCTCCGCGCTGGCGGCCTGCCTGTCCAGCCGCGGGCGCGACCCGGCGGCGTCCGGCGGCGGGGATTTTTGAGGGCGCTTTGAAAAACCGAAAAAACAACATGGAATCAGTGATGTTACTGCTGTTACGCGGAAGAGGGCGTTTTCGTTTTTGTTCCCGTTCCTCGTTCTCTTTCCTCTTTCTCTTTCCTCTTTCTCGTTCTCTTTCTCTTTCTCTTTCTCTTTCCTCTTTCTCCCGGCCCACACCTGACGAAAGAGAAAGAGAAAGAGGGAAGAGAACGAGGAAAGAGAACGAGGAAAGAGAACGAAGAAAGAGTAGGGCGAGCGTCCCGCTTGCCGGATTGGGAAGTAGGGCAAGCGTCCCGCTTGCCAGCCGGCGCGCAAAGCGCGCCGCCAAAACGCGCCGCCGAAGCGGCGGGAACATCCTCCTCTTTCCTCTTTCCTCTTTCTTTTTTTCTCTTCCTCTTTCTCTTTCCTCTTTCCCCCGGCCCACACCTGACGAAAGAAGAAAGATAAAGAGGAAAGAGGAAAGAGAAAGAGGAGCCACGGGTGACGAACGCCGGCGGTGCCGTCGAGACCGCCCTGCCAAAAAACAAAAACCGGCTTCCGCGTCCCATCAGTCAAACAGGCAAGCGGGACGCTTACCCTACACTCCAAAACAGGCAAGCGGGACGCTTGCCCTACACCCCGAACAGGCAAACGTCCCGCCACCCTGCTTGCACCTCCGGGTCCTCGCGGTGAAACGCCCCTGGATGTTTTCCGCCATTTCCCGCTATTTTCCCGTCTCTCCCGGAAAAAAGCGTGTTTGCCGGCATTTTTAATGCCATGCAAATCAAAATATTACAAGAAAAACCATTGCTATGCGAAAAAATAAATCAATAAATCATTGACATAGCTTTCTGCGGGAGTAAATCGGGGGCAGTCAAATCGGAAGTCCCCGCATCCCTTCACTCGCCGACCAAAACAAACCCTCAACTGCATTCGCCCCTATGAGCACACACATGCCAAAGCACCCGAGCAGCCCGCGCCGGCTGCCTCTGATTCCCGCGCGACTCCTCCCCGGAGGCGCCGTCGCGTTTCTGGCCGCCGCCGGCCTCGCCGCCGCCGTCACCGCCGGCGCGCAAACCGTCCCACCGCCCCCGCCCCCTGCCGCGCCGCCGCCCGCCGAGGAGGAGGTCGTCATCCTCTCGGTTTTCGAGGTGCGCGAGGGCTCGGACGACGGCTATTCCGTCGGCCGCTCCACCGCCGGGGGCCGCACCGACGCGCCCATCGAAATCATCCCCTCCGCCATCTCGCAACTCTCGCGCCAGTTCCTCGACGACCTCGGCATCTCGGACATGCTCGGCGCCTCCGAGTGGAGCGTCAACTCCGTCCCCCAATACAGCAACCCCAACCCCTTCGACTACGCGGTGAACCTCCGCAGCATGTCGAGCAACAACTTCGCCAGCCGGAATTATTTCCGCTGGTATTTCAACAGCGACAACTACAACACCGAGCGCATCGAATTCGCCCGCGGGCCGAACGGCGTGATCTTCGGCGACGGCAACGCCGCCGGCATCGTCACCACCTTCACCAAGCGCGCCCGGTTCGACAAACCCCGCTACGCCGTCCGCCTCAGGACCGACAGCTTCGGCGGCTACCGTTTCACCGCCGACGTCAACCAGCCCGTCACCAAGGACGTCGCCCTCCGCGTCAACTACCTCAACATGCGCCAGGAGGACTGGCGCGACAACGACCCCTTCCACAACCACGCCCTGCACCTCGCCGGCGCCTGGCGCATCGGCAAAAACACCGCCCTGCGCGCCGAGGGCGAGCTCTCCAGGGGCGTGCGCCACCTCATCGTGTGGAACTTCATCGACATCGCCTCCATGTGGGACGGCTCCACCGTCTTCAAACCCGTCTCGGCCACCGACACGCCCAGCGGCGGCGGGATAGCGAAAATGAGCAGCTCCAACACCTACTACGTGTTCGCCCCTGCCCTTCACGGTTACAGCGCCTCCGCCGGCGCCTTCACCGGCGGCAACCCCGGCGTGCTCAACTGGCAGAATTTCTACGCCACCCAGGGCACCTTGTTCGCGCTGCGCCCCGAGGGCGACCCGCGCATCCCCAACATCGCCCGCCTCAGCAGCCGCGAGTTGAACACCCAGCCGCCCGATGTCACGCAGACCGCCGACCTCAAGACCTACTCCGTCTATCTCGACCACAGCTTCCTGCCCAACCTCAACGTCCAGCTCGCCCTCAACCACATGGACATCCGCCTGGGCATGGACAACTGCAACACCTATTTCGCCAGCTACACGATTGACGTTAATTATTATAGACCCGCCGGCGCGCTGGCCGGCACCGTCAGCCCCACCGACGCCGCCCGCAACGAAAAATTCCTCGTCCCCTATACCGACAACACCATCGACCGCTTCCCCTCCTCCGGCAACGGCAACATCGTGGACGACTACCGCCTCCTTGCCACCTGGTCGCTGGAAAACAACTGGATAAAACAACGCTTCAGCGCCATCACCGGCTACCGCGAGGATAATTACCGCTACCTTCAGGAACGGTTCTTCCTGCTCAACAACGGCCGCTTTTACGACACCGCCGACGCCGTGCGCATCCGCATGTATTGGGACGAACCCGGCGCCTACCCCGTAAGCTCCGCGATCAACTATATGCAAAACCTCGGCGGCGCCAACCGCTTCGGCTTCGTGCCCGTCTCCACCACGCTCGAAAAAAACAAGCTGCAATACAACCAGCTTCTCTCCATCACCCAGCTTTTCAACGACTCGCTCACCATCAGCCTCGGCGCGCGTTACGACAAGGTTTATAAACACCTCCGCTATGTCTATTCCGGCCCCGCCGTCATCACCACCACCACGCCCACCGAGAAGTTCGAGGACGACCCCGTAAGCAAAAACGCCGGCGCCGTCTGGTTCCCCGTCAACTGGCTCGGCGTGTATGCAAACTACTCCGAGACCTTCCTCCCGCCCAACAGCGGCCCCCCCTTCATGGGCGGCACCGGCGTAAGCATCTCGCGCAGCGAAGGCTCCGACTTCGGCATCAAGCTCAGGCTCCTCAGGGGAAAAATCAAGGGCGTCATCAATTATTACGACATCACGCAAAACAACGACGCCGGCATCGGCGGCTCCACCAACATCATGCGCAGCGAAATAAATAATATCTGGAGCGCCATAACAGGGGAGACCACCACGCTCAATCAGTATCGCGACACCCAGGACTACCACGGCAAAGGCTGGGAGTTTGATTTCACCGCGCAACCCACCCGCAACATCCGCATGACCTTCAACCTTGCGCTTCCGCGCACCGAGGCCATCAACCTGCTCCCGCGTCTCCGCGCCTATGTCGCCGAAAACAGGGATTTTTGGGAGCAACAAGAGGCGCTGCTCGCGAGCAGCACCGGGAGCACCGCGTCCGATGATCACGCGAAAGCCGGGCAGATTCGCACCAACCTGAACATGATCGACCAGCGCATCCAGGGCCTGACCCCCGGCACCGCGCTGCGCAACACCTACAAATACACGGCCAACCTCTACACCACCTACACCTTTAACAAAGGCCCGCTCAAGGGCACCGCCGTCGGCCTCGGCGGCAACTTCCGCGGCAAGGCCAAACTCGACAGCACCGTGGAATCCGCCTATGAGTATTTATACTCCGAGTCCTATTATACCATGAGCGGTCACATCGCATGGGAACGGAAGCTCAAGCGCGGCACCCTCCACATCCAGCTCAACGTGGACAACATCCTCGACAACGACGCCCTCATCACCACCGGCTACCGCCAGTATCCCATGACCACCGGCGAGCGCATGGCCGACACCTTCCGCTACCTCACCCCGCGCCGCCTCTCCCTCTCCGCCGGCTACACCTTCTGACCGCCCGCCCGCTGTATAATATAAACCGCCCTCCATCGACTATGAATCGGCTTCAGGGCACTTTGGAAAATCAGCAAACAACATGAAATCATTGAACAGCTCACGCGAAGGCTTTTGGGACGCAAGGCAAGCGTCCCGCCTGCCAGTTTGGGACGCAGGGCGAGCGTCCCGCTTGCCAGTTTGGGAAGTAGGGCAAGCGTCCCGCTTGCCTGTTTGGAGCGTAGTGCAAGCGTCCCGCTTGCCAGTTTGGGACGTAGGGCGAGCGTCCCGCTTGCCAGACGGCGCGCAAATCGCGCCGCCCCAAAGTGGCGGGTGCATCCTGCTACCGTAAGGCAAGCGGGGCGCTCGCCCAACTTTGGTCCCCGCGGGCGCCCACCGCCCCCCGCCGCCGCCCCAAAACGCCGGAAGCATCAGCCTCCCGCTCCCGTCAGGCAAGAGACAGG
>JAITDF010000197.1 GCA_031282705.1 Opitutaceae bacterium
TGGCTGGGTGTGCCCGTGGGAGCCTTTTTCTACCCGCTGAGCAGCAATTGCGCCTCCTCCGGCAGCCCGGGCAGCCACTTTCCTCCCGGATATCGCCGCAATATTCGCATCAATGGCAGCGTCCAGCGTTGCAGCACGCTCCATCGCTCCGTGATGCGCGCGATGTGTCGCAATTCGTTGCTGATGCGCGTGACCGCTTGCGCTGTCATTTCGCCTTTTTCATGCACCAGGCTGACTTTCACGCTGCGCCGGCCCGCGCTTTGGGTTTGCCTCCCCACCGCTGCCATGAGCATCGGGCGCGTGCGGATCGCCTTGCGGTGATGTTCTTCGTCGTAACTGATGTTACGCGGCTCCGTCGTATCGCAGACATCCAAGTCTGCTTCGAAGCTCATGCCTGATTGCGGGTTCGCGGCCAGGCGTGAGTTTTTAAGCAGGTTTGGAAACCTGCGGTACGACGGAAATGCGTAACATCCGTTTTTTCATTTCACATTCTTCAAACCGCCCGCCCGGTGCTGAACGCTTCAGCTTCACACCGCTTGCGACCGCGCGGCCATTGTTCAAAAAAGCGCCATGTTCGTTGCGAAACCTTCGTGCCAAGTCGCTGCTTGGTTTCCTCCTCCCCGGTCATCAATCCTGAATCCCTCGCCATGCCCAAATATATTCATCCCATCCTGAACACACTGGCCCGCAAATCCGCCCTCGCCGTGTTTGCCTTCGCATCACTCGCCGCGTTCGCCCAGACAACGCCCGCGCCACCTCCCCCGGACACCGGGGACGAGGATCAGATCGTCGTCCTGAGCCCGTTTTCGGTGAACGCCGAGAAAGACCGCGGCTACCTCGCCGCCGACACGCTCACCGGCGGCCGCATGGCGACCAACCTGCTCACCACGCCGGGAGACATTTCCGTGCAAACACGCGAATTTCTCAACGACATCGCCGCCAATACTCTCAGCGACGCCTATAAATGGATGCCCAATGCCACGGTGGCGGAGCCGCCGGCGGCCGGCGCGAGCAATGCCAACGGCGGCGACGGCTTCACCTTCCGCGGCCTTCCGTCGGGCGGCAACGCCCGCAATTATTTTGCCGGCGTCAGTTACCCGTTGAATGAATTCATCGTCGAGCGCATCGAGCAGCTTCGCGGCCCCGCGAGCATTCTCTACGGCCAGTCCTGGTCGGGTGGCGCGGTGAATATCGTGACCAAAAAGGCGTTGTTCGGGCGCAACATGCTCAAAGTGGATGTGAAAGGCGACTCGGAGGGCAGCGAGCGGGTGTCGGTGGACGCCAATTATGGAAAGAACAAATATGTGGCCCTGCGCATCAACGCCACCGACCAGCGCCTCCGCAATTTTGTGGACACCTATTTCGACGACCTCCGCGCCGGCGACGTGGCGGTGACCGTGCGTCCGTGGAAGGGCTCCGAGATTCGCGTCGAGGCGGAAACCGGCGTGCGCAAAATCGTCGGCTCGCCGGCCCCGTATGGTTACATAATGGACAACATGTCGGATTGGGATGGCGCCGGGGTGTGGATGGCGCATCCCGAGGGCATCACCGCGGAGAACGCGGCGGATTGGGCCGGCGTCACAATATTCACCGGGCCGATGCCCGCGGACACGGTCTTCGCTACTTCGCAGGGTGTGGGTATAACCAATTGGAACGGCATCTCGACCAACCTGAGCTTCAGCCCCCTTCTGGGCGGCAAGGCGCTGGATTTCAGCGGGTATGGCGCGGCCTATGGCACGGGGATCACCATCGCGCCCGCAAAACGGGAAGGCATACCCGGCCTGCCTTCGCTGCCGAAGCGGGACTTCAGCCCGCAGCCATCGGACAATCAATTCACGAATCACATGTCCTCCCTGCAGGCATTCTGGAGCCAGACATGGAACAGCGGCCTCGCCGTGGAATTGTCCGCTTCGTTCAACCGCATCAACCGCTCCAATCCTCACGCTTCCATGGCCAGTTGGGGAAACATGAAGATTGACATCAACCAGTATCTCCCGGACGGCTCGGCCAACCCCGGCTTTCTGAAAGTGTATAGTGACACCAACATAATAAATGGCAAGCTGGACAATGGGAACAGCGCCTCCGAGGTGCGTCTGAACGTCCTGTATCCCGTCAGGTTTGGCTGGGGCACGCAGACCTTCGCCCTGCTGGCGCAAAACAGCCTCTCCTTTTTCCATCAATACGCCCAGGCCTACGCGCGCCTGAGCAACAAGGACCCCGATGCCATCCAGGATCCCAACCACGACGTGAATCTTGTCCTTTTCCGCCAATACTGGGACCTGCCGAATCTTCCGCTGGTGCTTCCCGCTTCGGACTCCTATGGCAATCCCCTTGGCTGGGTGCCGAGGAGCGGCATGGATCAACGCACACAACTGCGCTCCATCCAGCTCGGCACGGTCGGGCAGTATTTCGGCGACAAGATCACACTCATCGCCGGCATGCGCCGGGATTTGTATCACTTTGAGCAGAATGATCTCGTCGTGACCAATGGCGTGAAAACCGGGCATACCAGGACCGAGTTCTCCCGCGACGCCAACACCACCGCGATCGGGGCGACCTATTTCCCCGTAAAAACCATCGGTTTTCTCCTAAACTACTCGGGGGGCTTCCAGCCAAACACCATCACCTACCCGTTCTTCGAAGGCGGCTCCAGAAGTTATGTCACCACGAGCCGCGTGCTGTCCTATGGCCTCCGCTTCAACCTCCTTGGCGGGAAAGTCGTGGGCTCGTTCGGGTATTATAAATCAAAGGAACAGGGCCGGCTCGACCGCTTTCCAACCTATTATTTGAGGACCATCTGGCAGTATGTCAACGAGCCGGAGCGCGATCCGTTCCCGAACGACGCGAATTATCATGATACGTTTGCCTACAATGGCAGGGGCTTCGAGGTGGACTTGGTGGGAAACCTCAGCAGGGACTTCCGGCTCACCGCAAACCTGGCCCTCCCGGAAACCGAGTATGTGGACGCCATGCCGGCCTCCAAGGCCTACCTCGCCGAGCACGAGGCGTATTGGCAGTCCAAGATACCCGGCAATGCGGATGGCTGGCGGGTGCGGGATGCCCTCCAAAACTGGAAGGCAATCATCGACGCGACCGACAAGGGACGGGCGATAGGCGGCACCTTCGACTGGAAGGCGAACATCTGGGGCGTTTACACCATTCCAACCGGCACCCTGAAAGGGGTCCGCATCGGCGGCGGCGCAAACATGGCCGGGCCGCGCATCATCGGCAACCAACTGGGCGCCCCGAAAGACTATATCAAAATGGACGCCTATGCGATTGCCTCGTTGATGGCCTCCTATAATTTCAAAATCGGACGCGCCAGCGCATACTTCCAGGTGAATGTGGATAATTTATTCAATTACTACAGCCCGATATTTAATTCGGTTGGCATGACCAGCGGCAACAGGGTGGCGAAGGCGAATTATCCCAACGGCTTCTATTACATCCCGCCGCGCATGGTCCGTTTCCAACTGACCCTGACATATTAGGCATGCCCGTGAAAACACAATCCTCCCCCCGTCCTCTCATCCTGTTCGATCCGCATCCGCGACAGATTGATATCCTGTTTGACGCCGGGGCCAGGCAACGCCTTGAGGCGCTCGGGGATGTCATCTGGCATGATGGCGCGCCCGCGTCCGACGGGCATATCGAGCGATATTTGCCGGAAGCCACGGCCATAGTCGGGCAGCCGGCGCTCCCGCGCGAGAGGCTGGAGCGGGCAAAGAAACTGAAAGCTGTGTTTAATGTGGAGAGCAATTTTCTGCCGAATGTGGATTATGTTGAATGCCATCGGCGCGGCATCCATGTGCTGTCAACCGCCCCGGTTTTTGCGAAGCCGGTCGCCGAGATGTCGCTCGGACTGGCATTGTCGGCGGCGCGCCGCATTCATCAGGCCGACGCTGCCATCCGCGCCGGCACCGAAACATTATACGGCGAGGGAGACAATCAGGATTCCATTTTGCTCAGCGGACGTCCCCTGGCGCTTGTGGGATGCGGCAATGTCGGCCGGGCGCTGCTCCCGCTCCTGCGTCCTTTTGGCGGGGAAATATTGGTCAGCGACCCGTGGATTCACCCAAGCGTGCTTCGCGAGATGAATGTCACGCCCGCCACGACGTCCGGGTGCTTCGAGCGTGCGGCCGTCGTGTTTCTCACGGCCGCCACGACGACGGAGAACATGGGGAAAATCGGGCGCGCCTATTTTGACAAGATGGGGAAAGGCGGGATCGTGGTGCTTGCCAGCCGGGCCGGCATTGTGAATTTCGACGAGCTGCTTGACGCGGCGGAATCGGGCCGCATCCGCGCCGCCATTGACGTGTGGCCCGGCGAGCCGATTCCGGCCGGCCACCGGGCCCGCCGCACGCCCAACACCGTATTGCAGGCGCACCGGGCCGGGAACATTCCGGAAATCTGGCCGCAGATGGGCCAGCTGGTGGTTGACGACCTCGAACTTGTATTGCGCGGACTGGCCCCGCAACGCTGCCAGCGGGCGCAATGGGAGACGGTATCCAAATTGCGGAGCAAACCGGTCGAATAATCATCTTGAGGGGCGTTTTGTGAATATTCACAAGCAATAATATCATGCCGGCTTTCGACAAATCCCTTCCGGGGCCATATCGTTTCCCCCTCCGCCCGTTTTTCCGTTCAAAAAAAATTCGGAGGCCCATGTTATAATGATTCACCCGGTTCCCCTTATTTTCTTTTTCGCGCTTGTATTATGCGCGCCTGCGCCGGTGTCCGCCAGGATCAGGCTTCCTGCGATCATCGGCGACCACATGGTGCTCCAGCAGAACCAGGAAAATCCGATTTGGGGTTGGGATGAGCCGGGAAGCGCGGTGGGCATCGAGTTCGCCGGGGAAAAAACGAACGTCATCGCCGGGGCGGATGGCAAATGGCAGGCGCGGTTTAATCCCGGAACGGCAAGCCCTGAATCCCGGACAATGATCATTCGCGGCACGAATACAGTCACGATAACCGATGTTCTTGTCGGCGAAGTGTGGATTTGCGCGGGACAGTCCAACATGGCCTTCAAACTTGAGGAAGAGCGGAATGGAGACCTGGAGGCCGCCATGTCAGGCAAGCCCGGCTTGAGGCTCATATCGGTGCCGACGGTCGGGAGCCAGACGTTGGAAAGCAATTTTGAGGGGCGCTGGCGTCCGTCCACACCTGAGTCCGCCGCCAAATTCAGCGCGATTGGATTGTTATACGGGAGGCATCTCCACGAAATACTGGACGCACCGGTTGGCATGATTGACATCACGTGGGGCGGCTCGTTTGCGGAAGCCTGGGTGTGCCGGGCATCGTTGGAATCCGACGCGCGGTTTGCGGAAATAATCAGGCGGACAAAAGCGGATGAGGAAAAGGCGGGCATTCCGGAAAGCGACGAAGCGTTTGAGCAACGCCGGGCGGCATGGAGCCGCGAGGCGGAACTCGCCCGCCGGCAGGCGCGCTCGCCGCCGGTAAAACCGATACGCGGCACGGACTGGCTGCGGGGACGCGAGCGTGCCGGGAATATTTTTGGCGGCATGGTGCATCCGGTTCTTGGCTACGGCATCAAGGGTTTCATTTGGTATCAGGGGGAGTCGAACGCGCCGCGGGCGGGCGAGTATCGCGATTTGTTTCCGTATTTGATCACCGAATATAGAAGGCAATGGAAACAAGGCGATTTTTCGTTCTACTGGGTGCAGATTACTTCATTTGGAAATTCAGACATGGAGGCAGCCGGAAGCGCGTGGGCCGGGTTGCGCGAGGCGCAAACCCTGGCCCTGCGCCTGAAGAACACCGGGCAGGCCGTGTCGATTGACCTCGGCGAGGGCAAGGACGTGCACCCGCGCAACAAGCACGATGTGGCCATGCGGTTGTTGCGGTGGGCGCTGGCAAACGATTATGGTTTCAAACTGCCGTTTCGCAGTCCCGAATATAAAGAGGCGCGGATTGAGGGGAACAGGGTCATTGTTACATTTGACTGTTTCGGCGGCAGGCTGCGTCCATTCGGGGTGAGCGAAGCCGTCGGATTTGCAATTTGTGGCGGGGATCGAATCTGGCATCGCGCCAGGGGGCGTGTGCTTGATGAAAACCGGGTCGAAGTCTGGTCGGAGTCTGTGAACAGTCCGGCCGGGGTGAGATATGCGTGGGCGGACAATCCCGTTTGCAATCTTTTCAACGAGGCCGGCCTGCCGTGCACGCCATTTCGCGCAGCCCTATCCAATGCCCTCGATGAATAGGGTGCCGATGCGCCGCGGGCCCATCGATGGCGCAGCCGGCAGGGGCAAAGCACTGGCAGGAGCCTCCAGCGGGACGGGGGGATGGATCGCCTCGGCTCCTCCTACAAAAGCGCCAGGCCTTGAGCGAAGACTTCGCCGCCGCCTTCCACGCTGAAGGGCACGCCGCCGCCGGGCTGCTTTTCCAGGCGCACGGTGACTTGCTCCGCGTCCGGCGGGATTTCTTTCGCAAACCGGGCGCGCACCGACTGCACGAGCGTGGGAAATCCCGCGCGGGCCAGCGCGGTTTGCAGGAAATCGAAATACGCCGTGTTGTTCACGTGGTTGTTGGCATCGACATCGGAATAGCGCACCGAGACCGGCACCGCCGCCGCGTCCGCGCCCGGCGGCGGCAGCGCGAGCCGCTCCAGCTCCGGCTCGAAAATCCCGCCGTCGCCGTCGCCCCGCGGAAACACCTCCAGGATGTCCGCGGGCACGCGCACCAGCGCCTTGTTTTTCAGATTCACATAAAGCCACAGCGACGACCCCGAGGCCACCGGCGCGTCACCGCAAAACACGCGGAATTCGCGGTAGCCGCGAAACCCGCGAATGCCCGACGACCATGTCTCCACGCGCAGCGCGTCCTCGTAGCGCGGGTGCCGCGCCACCGCCACCGCGATGCGGTTCAGCACCCACGATTCGCCCCGCGTCTCCTTCGTCCGCGTGCCCGCGTCGAACTGGTTGGCGTGCCGGATCGCGCCTTCTTGCAGCAGCTTGAAAAGGCCGGGCAGCGAGAGCACCTCGTTGCGGTCAACGTCTCCGTAGGTGACGGTCGTGGAAAAAGTCAGCTTGGCGTCCATGTCGTTAAGCCGTGAGTTTCATGCAGGGCGTCGGGGCCGGGCAACATCGGAGTGGCGGAGTCGCTTCCGGCCCGCCGGTTCGTTGTTTTTTCCGCCGGTGTCGGGCGACGGGCGACGGACGATGGACGATGGACGACAGGCGGAAGGGGAATGGGGAAAGGGCGGGCGGGGCGGGGGGCGTCATTCGCGGGCGGTTTTGCCGTCTCCATCGTCGCGCGGCGGCGCGTCTTCGTTGGCCAGCAGCCAGCCGAGCAGGCCTTGCGCGAGGCCGTGGCAGGCGGGCTGGTCGCGCGTGCCGGTCATCCGCAATCCCTTCAACAACGGCGCGATTTGTTCGGGCATGTCGCCCGTCCACCAATGCCGCCAGCAATGCGCCAGCCAGGCCATGTCCGCCCCGTAGCGCGTGGCGAGCAGCGGCAGGAAGCCGTCGCATACCAGGTTGTCCAGCCGCGTGCCGCCGATGGCGCCGCCGCAGATTTTGTTTTCCACGGTGGCGCGCAGTTTTTGCGCCGCGTTTGCCTGCCGCCAGGCGCGCGTGGACGGCGCGGCGGCGCTTTTTTGATGGGCGAAGACATGGGGGAGGCGGGCGGGCCAGTCCGGGTTTGCGGCCACCCATCGCGCATACTGGCGCAGCCGGGCGCGCGGGTGGTTCGCCGGGCGCGCCCCTTGTTTGCTCCACGCGCCGCGCGCGGCGGTTTCCGTGAAAACCGCGTCGGCAAATTGAGCCGCGCCGGCGAGTTGTCCGGCGGCGCCGGCGGCGTCAGCGTCGGCGGCGGCGGCGGCGTTTTTCCGCCATGCGTCGAGCGGCCATTCGGTGGCGATGGCGAGCATCGGCGCGCGGTTCGCCCGGTAGCCGAGGATTTCCAGCGCCGCGTGATGGCACGCCGCCTCCCAGCCGAGGCGCGCCGCGCGCAGTTTTGCGAAATGCACTTTGCGCGCCCAGCGTTCCGCGGCCAGCCGGCCCAGTTCGGCGCGCAGGTCGCCCTCCCTCATCGCGAGCAGTTCCTCGCGCGCCCGCGCCATCGGGTGCAGCGCCAGCCGCTCCACGGCGGCATCGGCCGCGTATTCCTCAAGGTCGTGCCAGAGCAGCGGCAGCAGCACCGCGATCGGGATGGGGCGCCCGCCCGCGCCCGGCGAGGCGGGGGCGGACGCGGAGGCGTCGCCCGGAAACAGCACCACGTGCAGCACGACGTCGTCATACGCGGGGTCGGCGGCATGGCGGTGTCCGGCCCAGTCTTGCGCGTGCAAGTGCACCTCCACGTCGCCGGTCACGGATTCGCCGCCGATGCGCAGCCGGGCCTGTTTGAAATCGGGCCCGCCGAGCCGGTTCCAGCGGCCGGGGTGGAGCACTTTCACGGCGCGCCCGTCCGCGGTCGCGAGGCGCGCGGCGTCGAACTCACCCCGGAACCAGATTTGCTGGAGCAGTTTTTCGGGGAACGAAAACGGCCCGTAGAGCCCCTGGACTTCGGCCACCGCGCCGGTGGAAAATCCGCCGCGGGGCTGCCGGTTTTCAGCGCCGTCGTGTTTCATGGCGCGGCGGGGGTTGCCGGGCCGGGGGCGGGCGCGGCGGCGGTCGCAAGCGCGGCGATTGCGGCGCCCGCGGCGATTGAGGTGATCTTCAGCGAGCGGCTCCAAGGAGCGTCATAAGCTGTTGTCGTCATAGGGAAAGCGAGGGTTGCGCGGGCACGATACGGGAGCCGCGCCGCGTCTGTCAACCGCGCCCGGCGCGGCGGCGGCGGACGGCGGATTTTTCTTCCGCAAATAATTCCTTGCCGAGCCTTGCGGAAATCACCTTAGTTCGACCCTTTATTTTCCATGAAAGCCACCATCAAAACCCAGGGTCAGCAATTCGCCGTCAGCGAAGGCGACGTCCTGATCGTCAACCGCTATCCCCGAACCGAGGCCGGCCATACGGTTGAGATCAATGAAGTGCTGTCCGCCGGCGAGGGCGACGGTTTCCGCGTCGGCACGCCTTTTCTCCAAGGCGCCAGTGTCACGGCCAGGATTCTCGAAAACAAGCGCGGTGAGAAGGTCATCGTCTTCAAGAAAAAGAAACGCAAGGGCATGACGCGCAAGCAGGGCCACCGCCAGGAGCTTTCCGTCATCAAGATCGAATCCATCAAAGCATAAGGGGGAAACTGTCATGGCGCACAAAAAAGGTCAGGGGACATCCAGCAACGGGCGCGAGAGCCACTCAAAGCGTCTGGGGGTGAAGAAATTCGGCGGGCAGTCCGTGCTCGCGGGCAACATCCTCGTCCGCCAGCGCGGCACCCGGCTTCATGCCGGCAAAAACGTCGGCACCGGCCGCGACTGGACGCTTTTTGCGTTGAAGGACGGCACGGTGAAGTTCGACCAGCCGCGCCGCCGGGTCGAGGTCGTGGAGCCGGTCGCGGCACCGGTCGCGGAGCCGGCGAAATAAGACAGGGAGTGATGTGGCGCGGTGATGCCGCGCAGCAGTGGTGGCGCGGAGTGGTGTCGCGAAGCGGTGTCGCGAAGGGATGTCGCGAAGCGATGTTGCGCAGCTCCGCCGTCCGGCGGGCCGGCGGGCTGTCGCTCCGCTCGATGTCGTTCCGCCCGAAACCAAATCTGCCCCGGCGCGCGGCCGGCGCGCGGGCGGCGCGCAGCGGCAGCCCTTGTGCGCGGGCAGCGCGCAGCGATGGGCGCGGCGGCGGGCGTGACGGCGGCTCCTTTCGGGGAAAGGAGGGCTCCTTTTGGGGAAAGGAGTGCTCTTTTTGGGCAAAGGAGGGCTCTTTTTGGGGAAAGGAGATCTCCTTTTGTAAAAACGAGAACCCCTTTCAGGGGGCCGGACACCCCGACGGATGCTCCCGGCCTTCCGGTTCCGGCAAAAACCAGGGAGGAAGGGCGTTTGTTTTTGTCCCCCGAAAAAAGACTGCCTGTTCCTCAAAAAAAACCCCGGGGGGGGTGCGGGCCTTCGGCCCGGAAGCAGGTTTGGTTCCGAGCGGAGCGAGAAGCTAGACAACCTGCGGGACGTTGGCGCTGCCGCGCCGGCGGCTCTGACGTACCGCAGACTTCCATGTCTGCTTCAACGCTCACGATTGGCTGCGGGCTCGTTTTCGGGTCTGGCTTCTTTCGGGCCTCCAGCCGGAGGCAGGTTTGGTTCCGGGCGAAGCGAGACGCTCGACAACCTGCGGGACGTGGCGCTCCCGCGCCGGCGAGGGGCCGCGGTGCCGCCGGCGGGGGACGAAAAAAACGCCGCGTCGGGGGACGCGGCGTTTTTCCCGCGGGGGGCGGGGCGCGGGGCGCGGGGGCTTGAGGGGCTCAGTAGGCGGCTTGCACGCCTTTGATGTTTTTCTTGGACATCCAAGGCATCAGGCCGCGGAGGCGGGCGCCGGTTTTTTCGATGGGGTGTTTGCGTCCGTCGGCGAGGAGTTTGCGGTAGTTTTTCAGGCCGCCCTGGTATTCGGCCACCCATTGTTTCACGAATTTGCCGGTCTGGATTTCGGCGAGGATTTTTTTCATCTCGGCCTTGACCCTGGCGTTGATGACGCGCGGGCCGCGGGTGATGTCGCCGTATTTGGCGGTCTCGGAGATGGAGAAGCGCATGCCGGCGATGCCGGATTCATACATGAGGTCGCAGATGAGTTTCAGCTCGTGGAGGCACTCGAAGTAGGCCATTTCGGGCTGGTAGCCGGCTTCGACGAGGGTCTCGTAGCCGGCTTGCACGAGCGCGCTGGCGCCGCCGCAGAGGACGGCTTGCTCGCCGAAGAGGTCGGTCTCGGTCTCCTCCTTGAAGGTGGTCTGGAGCACGCCGGCGCGGGTGGAGCCGATGCCTTTGGCCCAGGCGAGCGCGGTTTTCTTGGCCTTCCGGGACTTGTCCTGCGCGACGGCGATGAGCGCGGGCATGCCTTTGCCTTCGGTGTAGAGGCGGCGGACCATGTGGCCGGGGCCTTTGGGCGCGACCATGATGCAGTCGATGCCGTCGGGCAGTTGGATGAGGCCGAAGTGGATGGCGAGGCCGTGGCTGAAGACGAGGGTCTTGCCTTTGGCGAGGTTGGGCTCGATGTCCTTGGTGTAAACGCCGGCCTGTTTCATGTCGGGGAGGGCGAGCATGATGATGTCGGCTTCGCGGACGGCGTCGGCGGTGTCGAGCACCGTGAAGCCGTGTTGCGCGGCGATGGCGCGCGAGGGGCTGCCGGGGTAGAGGCCGATGATGACCTTCACGCCGGAGTCCTTCAGGTTTAGCGCGTGCGCATGGCCTTGCGAACCGTAGCCGAGGACGGCGACGGTTTTGTTTTGGAACACGCCGAGGTCGGCGTCTTTGTCGGTATATACTTTGGCGGGCATGGTGAAAAAAAGGAGGCGGGTGGTGGGAGCGGGTGGGATGCGGGTGGGATGGGAGATATGGGAGATATGGGAGATATGGGAGATATGAGAGGGATGGGAGAAATGGGCGAAATGGGAAGAGGCGGGAGGGGGAGGCTGGGAGGGTGTGGAGAGCTGGGTGGCTGGACGGGTGGAGGACGGAGGGCTGGACGGGCGCGGAGGGCGGAGGGCGGGCTGCTACTTGCCACTTGCTACTTGCTACTTGTCACTTCGCGCGAAGCGCGTTCAGCGGATGAGGGCGAGCATGCCGGTGCGGGTGAGTTCGATGATGCCGAAGTCTTCGAGGAGGCCGAGGAAGGCGGTGACCTTGGCTTCGTCGCCGGTGAGTTCGACAATGGCGTCGGTGCGGCCGACGTTGACGATTTTGGCGCGGAAGATGTCGCAGATTTGCATGATTTCGGAGCGGGTGCGGCGGGTGGCTTTCACTTTGGCCAGGACGAGTTCGCGCTGCACGGCCTGGTTTTCCTTGAAATCAATGACGTCAACCACGTTTACGAGTTTGCGGAGTTGTTTGATGACCATGTCGAGCGCGGCATCGTCGCCCTTGAGCACGACGGTGATGCGGGAGAGCGCGGTGTCGTGGGTGGGGGCGACGTTGAGGCTGTCGATGTTGAAGCCGCGGCCGCTGAACATGCCGGAGACGCGCGCGAGGACGCCGAATTTGTTTTCAACGAGGACGGAGAGCGTGTGTCGCATGGATGGTGTGTGGTGTGGTGTGGCGGTGTGTGGTGTGCCGCCGTGGTTTGAGGCCGGATGGCGGATGCCCGCGCGATTGGTGGACGCCGGGGGATTCGAACCCTCGACCTTCTCGGTGTAAGCGAGATGCTCTAACCGGCTGAGCTAGACGTCCAGGACAGGCGCGCGCAAGCGGCCAGATAAACGCGGCACGGGCGGGGGAGACAAGGATTTATTCCGCCGTCCGCCCGGAGGGCATGGGGGGCATGACTCAACGCGCCGGCATCCCCCCTGCCCCCCCTGCCTTACTCGTTCTCTTACTTGTTCTCGTTCTCTTTATTCTTTCTCTTTCCTCTTTCTCTGTCCTCTTTCCCACCGCCCCCGCCCCCGCCCTGACGAAAGACGAAAAACGAAAGATGCCGGCGGCGGGACGGCGGCGGAGAGCGGCACTTTGAATCGCATCCGGGCGAGGCCGTGTTAAAAATAAGGCGTGAATCCGCCGCGCCTTCCGCCTAGGTTTCGCGCTTTCCCTTCCATGCTCGATCCCAGACTGCTTCGCGAGTCGCCGGACATTGTCCGCGCCGCCATCGCCAAAAAACATCTCGATGTTGACCTCGACGCCGTGCTTGCCCTCGACGCCGCGTGGCGCGCGCTTTTGCAGGAGGTCGAACAACTCCGCTCCGCGCAAAAGGCGGCCAACAACGACATGGCGGGACTGCCCAAGGGCTCGCCCGAATTTCAAGCCAGGGTCGGCGAAATGAAGGCCCTCTCCGCCAGGGTGAGGGAACGCGAGACCGCGCTGAAGGCCGCCGAGGAAAAATGCCGCGCCGCCATGCTCGCGCTGCCGAACATCCCGCACGCCAGCGTGCCCGAAGGCCGCGCGCCCGCCGGCAACGTCGTTTTTTCCACGCACGGGAATCCCGACGCCGCGCCCTCCGCACTCGCCGGCTGCGCCCGCCCGCACTACGACATCCCCGGCTTCAAAAACCTCTTCGACTTCGACCGCGGCGCGAAAGTCACCGGCGCCGGCTTCCCCTTCTACATCGGCGACGGCGCGCGCCTGGTCCGCGCCCTGCTGCACTTCTTTTTGGACGAGGCGCGCAAGGCCGGCTACACCGAGGTCAACCCGCCCCTGTTCGTCAACGCCGCCAGCGCCACCGCCGTCGGCCAGCTTCCCGACAAGGAGGGCATGATGTATGAAACCGCCGCCGACAGCTTTTACGCCATCCCGACCGCCGAGACGCCGCTGACCAACTTCTTCCGCGACGAAATCCTCGACGAGGCCGCGCTGCCCGTCTGCCGCTGCGCCGCCACCCCGTGCTTCCGCCGCGAGGCCGGCAGCTACGGCAAGGACGTGCGCGGCCTGAACCGCCTGCACCAGTTCGACAAGGTCGAGCTGCTCAAATGGGTGCACCCGTCGAAAAGCTACGAGGAGCACGACAAACTCCGCGACGACGCCGGTCGCCTCCTCCAAAAACTCGGCCTGCCCTACCGCGTCCTGCTGATGTGCGGCGGCGACCTCGGCTTCGCCCAGGCGAAGAAATACGACCTCGAAGTCTGGGCCGCCGGGCAGAAACGCTGGCTGGAGGTGTCGAGCTGCTCGAATTTCGAGGCGTTCCAGGCCCGCCGCGCGCAAATCCGTTTCCGCTCGAAGGAAACCGGCAGGCCCGAGCTCGTCCACACGCTCAACGGCTCCGGCCTCGCCGTCCCGCGCGTGCTTGCCGCGCTTCTGGAAAACCACCTCCAGCCCGGCGGCGCGGTGCAAATCCCCGCCGCGCTCGCGCCGTATTTCGGGAAAGACGCGCTGAGTTTCGAGTAAAACGCCGTCGCCGCCGCACCCGCCATGCGAATCTTCGTGATAAACCTCCCGCACCGGACGGACAAACGCGACGCCATGCTCGCGCAAGCCGGACGGCTCGGCCTCGCGCTGGAAATCGTCGGGGCGGTGAACGGAAACGCCCTGCCGCCGGAGCGCCTCCGCGAGCTGGCCCACGACTATCCCGCCTGCTGCCTCACGCCGGGCGTCATCGGCTGCGCGCTCAGCCATTTGAAAATATACAAAAAAATGATCGACGAGGCCGTCCCGCTCGCCCTGGTGATGGAGGACGACGCGCTCCCCGGCCCCGCCCTCGCGGCGGTGCTGGCGGACTTGGAGGAGATTGACAAAAACGAGTCGCCGAAGGTCTGGCTGCTGTCCTCCCATTATTATAAATCCCGCCCCGCGCAAAAGCTCCGGGGCGGCCGTGCGATCCACAAGTTCATCGACGGCTCCCAGGGGCACGGTTACGTGCTGAACCAAAAGGCGGCGGAGGCATTGTATAAAAACCTGCGCCCCGTCAAATGGGAGGCGGACAAATGGTATTATTTCGAGCAAATGGGCCTCGTGTCGGTGGCCTGCGTCGTCCCCCACGTCATCGCGGTGGACGGCGGGGCGGAAAAATCGGACCTCTACGCGGACCGCATTTTGCTGAATAAAAAACGCCGCGCCTACCTGCGCCGCCTGGCCGCGGTCGTGGGCGTCCGCCGGCGGCTGCGAAAACTTTTTTGGAAACTGTTCAGGCGCCCGTTTGCAAGGAAAAGCTAGTTCATCACGGAATGCCTGTCCGCCAACATGGAGAATCAAAACCTTCCCTCCCGCGCCACGGTGGCCTTGGTCGATTGGACCATGTCGGGGCATCACGACACCTACATGCGCCTGTTCGCCCGCACGTTGCTTGACGGCGGGCACCGGGTCATCGCCCTTTGGCCGGAGCCCGGGCGGCTGCCCGGGGCGCCGGAGTCGCAGGAGGGCGCGGCATCAAATCCCCGCTTTGCGTCCGCGTATTTTCACCGTCCGAAATGTCTCCTTGCGCCCCGTTCCTTGCGCTACTGGGCCGAGGCGGGAATCGCGGCGCGGAATATGAAAAATGCCATTGCCGCCTGCGAGAAAAGGCTGGGGGAAAAATGTGATTTTATATTTTTCAACACACTTTATGAAAAACAACACTGGCTGGTGCAGGCGCTGGCGGACGCCGGCGCCCGCCCCTGGTCGTTTCTCTATTTGCACACCAGCTCGCTGCCGCCGCATTCCCATGAGAATCCCGGCATGATGCGTTTGCTGCAACACCCCATGCTGCGCGCCATCGGAGTGCTTGACGAGCGGAGCATCACGCCGGGCGGCGGCCTGACGGGACGCAGATTCGTGCGATTTCCCGATTTCACCGACGAAAGCCGCGTGCCCGGACACCCGTTCGAGCGCGAATTGCGGGCCTTCAAAGGAGACGCTCCGCTCGTTCTCTCCATCGGCCACCTGCGGAAGGAAAAAGGGGTCATGACGCTTGCCGGACTGGCGCAAAATCCGGCGGCGCGCAGCCTGCGCTTCGCCTTTGTCGGGGAGTGCAGATTGAAAGGCAGGGAGCGCGATGTCATGGACAGGCTGCGGCACAACGCCAACGTGCTCCTCAAGCTCGGGCGGATTCCCGGCGAGGCCGCCTACAATGCCTGCATTTGCGCCTCCGATGTCCTGTTTGCCGCCTACCACGATTTCAACCACAGCAGCAACACCCTCACCAAGGCGGCCGTCTTTGAAAAGCCGGTGATCGTGAGCGCGGACAGCCTCATGGCCGAACGGACGCTGAGGCACAGGCTGGGCGAGGTTGTCAGGCAAAAGGACATCGAAAGCACGCTTGAGGGCATCACGAGAATAACCAATGACTGCCGGGGCTGGATAAATCGCGCCAATCCCGATTACGAAGGCTACAGGCGGCTGCACTCCAAGGCGCAACTGCACCAAGCCTTCGACACGCTGCTCCGCGAATACGATTTGCGCTGATTCCGTCCCTCGTCCCGCACTCCATAAAAATGCCGGTCCAAGGCAGCACAGGCATTCCTGTAATGCAATCCTAACCGAACTGAAAACAAGCCTTCCGCCGACGCGCGGCAGGGCGATAAACGCATTGCGACGGAAAGCCCCATAGACATGTTGACCCGGGTCAACATGTCTATGGGGCTTTCCGCGTTTTCCGTTGTTTGCCGCTCGACAGGCGGCGGCGGGATTTCCAATGTTTGAGCACATGCAACCCCGCCGCTTGACACACTTCGCGTATTTGTTGTCCGCCCTGCTCGCAGCCCTGCCGCACATGCCGGCCCAGGACATCATTGTGTCCGGGCCGATGTTGTTTCCTTCCGACACGGAGACGGACACGCCGCCCGCGTTGAAAAAAGCCTGGACAATAAAATGCCCCGCGGAAATGGAAACCCGGACGCAGCATGCCTACGCGTTCATCGCGCAATACACCGACGATACGGGGAAATACCTGTCCCGCAGCGCCTGCGGCGCGCCGCCGGTGCGCGCCCTGGCCGGGGGGGCGCTCGCGGGCGCGCCGCAGTGCAAACCCGCGCAGGCCGGGGGCAAGCCGGTCGCGGCGCGCTCCCTGACCGCGGTCATCTTCAATCCCGCCGCCGCCTCGCCCAAGGCGGCGGACGCGGCGCCCCGGCTGCTGGCGGTGACGCCGGTTTTTATCGGCAGGGAGCAGTTCGACGCATTGCGGAAGGCCAAGAAAAGAGTGTTCGTCAACCTGACGCTCGAACTGGATGCCTCGGGCGCGCCGCTATCGTATGAAACCGGCCCGGAGGCGCCCCACGTGGAGCCGTTCAAGGCGGAGATTGACGCCGCGCTGGCGCGGTGGAAATTTGCCCCCGCGCGCAAGGGCGGCCAGCCGGTGGCGTCCTCGCTCATGGTGCCGGTCTGGCTGGCCGCCGAGGAAGCCTTGATGGAGACGGGCATTCCCCCGTCGCTTGTGCATCGGGAGAGGCCGGTCTATCCGCGCGCGATGAGAAAATCGGGACTGATCGGCGATGTGGAGATTTCGTTTGTCGTGGATAAGAAGGGCGATGTGGTCAACCCCGTGGTGCTGCGCTCAAACAACCCCGGGTTTGAGGAGGCCGCGCTCAAATCGGTGCTCAAATGGAAATTCAAGCCCGGCACGAGGGACGGCAGGCCGGTGCATACGAAAATGCAGGTGCCGATCCGGTTTGATTTGGAGGGAGGCGGACGGGACCTCTACGAGATCGAGCCTCCCTCGAAAAAACAAACGGGGAAAATGCCGGAGGGTCTGCGCTACGACACGCCGCCCGCGACGCGCGGAGTGATCCACCCGGTTTACCCCTATGCGCTTTATGCCGGCAAGGCCCGCGGCAGCGCGACCCTCTTGATGATCATCGACCCGGAAGGCCGCGTCATCATGGTGGAGGTGCTCGAGGCGACGCACCCGGAATTCGGCGAGAGCGGCAAGGCAGCGGTGGAACATTTCGAGTTCAAGCCGGCCGCGTTCGAGGGCAAACCGGTGACGGGGGGGCTGAAAATCGAATTCAAATTCGAGCCCCGTCACGAGGACACCAGCCTCTACTCGACGGAGATAAAAAAGCCCGGGCGCGTCACAGGGCCGGGCAAGCTGGATGCCGTGCCGAAATTACTTTCGCAGCGCAGGCCCATGTTTCCCTTGGGGATTCCGGACGATGTGAATCGCGGCGAAGCGGTGGTGGAGTTTTTAATCGACGAAGAGGGCAAGGTGCGTCTGCCGCGCATCAAATCCGCAAGCGCCCCCGCCTTTGGCTACGCCGCCGTGCAGACGATCGCCAACTGGCTTTTCGAGGCGCCGCGCACGGGCGGCAAAACCACGATCACCCGGGTGCGGGTGCCGGTTTCTTTCACGCGGAAAGGCGACGGCGGCGTGGAGCCAGGCCGGGATGGCTAGAAGTGCGGGGGATGGGGGCATGGGAGGCATGGGAACAGTGGCGGGCGGGAAAAGCCTCGCAAACCACGCCACGCATCCCGCCCGCGGCGCGGGAGCGCCCTGCCCGCCGCTACCCTGCCGCGCCGCCCGCTGCCTGCGGCGCGCCGCCCGTCACCCGTCGTCCGTCGCGCCCTGCCCGCCAGCCGCTATTTTCTACTCGTCAGCCGCTGCCCGCCAGCCGCTACTCGCCGCCCGCTACTTTCCGCCCGTTGTTTTCTTCGGCGAAGAGTTGGTCGAGGGGCGTCTGGAGGAGGGTGTGGCGGTCGAGGTCGCGGAGGGCGTCGTGGTAGCGGCGGATGAGGGGGTCGAGGCCGTCGATGGTGTCGCCCGCGGGGTCTTCGCCGTGGGTTTCAAAGCGGTGCTTGAAGGCGGCGAGGGTGACGCGGTTCAGGGGGCGGGCGGGCTGGTAAAGGTATTCGCCGGAGGCGTCGCGCGGGCCGGGGGGGACGCGCGAGACCAGGCCCAGGTCGGTGAGGCGGTTCAGGCATTCGTTGAGGATCTGGCTGGGGACGGTCACCGTCGCACCGAGCTGCGCGAGCGAGGCCGGGGGCCGGCAGGCCTGGAAGCGGCGCGCGATGGTGAGGAAGACGGCGAGGGCGAGGCGTTCGCGGGTGGACCCGGCGAGCGTGCCCCAGGCGGTCTGGCTGTTGCGGAAATGCACGTTTTGCACGGCGTAGCTCACCTGCCCGCCGATGAGCACGATCATCCAGAAAACGTAGAGGCCGAACATGAGCACGGGCGCCACGCCGAGCGGGCCGTAGAGGCTGCGGGTCATGTTCACCCGGCTGAAATAGAGGAAGGCCAGCAGGTTGTTGCCCACGAGGAGCACGGCCATGACCACCGCCCCGGCAAAGGCCGCGCGCCAGTGCACGCGGGTGTTCGGGACGCAACGGTAAAAGAGCGTGAGCACGCCGAGCACCAGCACGACGGAGAGCACGGGCAGGAGGCGGCGCGCGGCATTGAGAACATGCGCGCCATAAGGGATTTTCTCGTCGAAAAAGGCGGCGAAGGTCGCGGCGGAGACCGTGCCCACGGCGATGAAAAAGAGGAGGGCGCCGAGGGAGACGATCGCCCAGTAAAAGACGATGCGCGTGAGCCAGGAACGCCCGCGCCGCACCCCCCAGATGTCGTTGAACACGCCTTCGATGCCGCTGAACAGCAGAAGCACGATCACGATGAAGGAGACGGCGCTCACCCCGCCCACCGTGCCCGAGCGCGCGCTGGCGACGAAGGTGTTGATGAGGTCGAGCACTTCCGGGCGGAGGGCCTGGGCGCCCGCGCCGGGCGCGTCGGCGGCCTCAGGCGCGGCGGCGCGGGGGGCTTCAAAGGCGGGCAGGCGGCGGGCGGCGTCCTCCTCGCGCCGGCGCAACTCCTCGTATTGGTCCATCTGCGGGGCGATGAAGGTGATGAGCCGGTTGAGCTTGTCGGCGACGAAATCGGGATTGTTCCTTATGGTGAAACCGGCGACGAGCACGGCCAGCGCGACCAGCGGCCCGAGGCTGAGCAACGTGGTGAAACTGAGCGCCGCGGCGCGACTGGTGGCCCGGGTGGCGATGACGCCCGTGACCGTGATGGAGATGACGCGCAGCACCGCGTAGGCGAGACCGCGCGGGGTGCGGTCGGCGATGTATTCGGGCTGCCAGATTTCTTTTTTGAAAAGATGGACAGTGCGTTTCCAGAGGACGGGCAAAGGACGCGGCATAGGGCGAAGCGAAGGTGAAAAGAGAGAACGAGGAAAGAGAAAGAGAACGAGGCGAGGGAGGAGCGGCGGGGCGGCGGGGCGCGGTCAACCGGCGAGACAGCAGGCGAGGAAAACGCCGCCGGCCAGACCGGCGGCCGCCGCGAACGCGAGCCCGCGGCGCGTGGCCGCAAAAGTCGCAAACCAAAGACCCGCCGCCGCCAGCCCGGCCGCGGCAAGCGCCGCCGGACGCGCCTGCAACCAGAACAGCGCGCCGAGGAACCCCAGCCCGAGCGCGGCGCGCAGGCGGATGAGCCTGCCCAACGCGGGGCCGCACGCCGCGCCCGCAATCACCACGGCGAAGGCAAGCACGAAGTCGATCGCGCCGAAAAGCACGAATGGGTGCGTGAGGATTCCCGCAAGACCGCCGCCGTCGCCGCCACCGGCGGAGAAGAATGTGCCGCCGCCGCCGGCAGAGGCGTCGAGAAAAAAAGGCGGCACCAAGGCTGCCGCGCCGGCGAGAAGCAACGCGGCGCAAACCGCCCGGCGAGGCAAACCCCGCCCGCGGCAGACCGCTTCCGCCGCCGGTGCCGCCGGCGGAAGCGGTGCCGGAAGCACCGCCGGCACGGGCGCGGGAGGCACCGCCGGCGGAAGCGGGGCAGCCGGAAGCGGTGCCGCCGCCGCCGCTGGCGGAAGCGGCGCGGGCGGGGGCGGAGGAGGCGGGGACACCGCCGGCGGAAGCGCCGCGGGCGTTGGCACCGCCGGCGGAAGCGAGGCGGGCGTTGGCGGAGCCGGCGGAAGCGGCGCGCCCAAGGTGGAAGCGGCGTCCCGCCGCTTTTCCGGCGGCGGCACCGCCGCCGCCGCCGCGGGCGGGGCCGGCGGAGGCGTTGGCACCGCCGGCGGCGGCGCCGCGGGCGTTGGCGCCGCCGCCGTTGGCACCGCCGCCGCCGCCGACTCCTCCGCCTCGCGGAAGAGCCGGGCGGACAGGAAGGCGTTTTCACCGATGGGAAGCCATTGTTCGCGGGCGGCGTTGTAATAAAGCATGTCCGCGGAGAGTTGTCCGCAAGCCGCGAGCCGGGCGAGCTGGTCGAGGTCGAACGGACCGCGCGCCTCGTCATCGGAGGCGGGGCGGATGTAGAATTCGTGCTGGTTGGCGGACATCGTGGCGGACATCGGAACGGATAAAATGGCAGGCGGACGCACTGGCCCGCGAAGTGAAAGGGAAAAACGACTTAAATCGACTCAAATCGACTTCCACCGACTTCCATCGACTTAAGTCGATGAAGCGATAAATGCCGCCACCGCCACCGCCACTGCCACCGCCACTGCCACTGCCACCGCCATTGCCACCGCCGTCGCCGCCCCGCCGTCGCCGCCCCGCCGTCGCCGCGGCCCTTTCTTAAAACCCTTGTTTTCTTGTTTCCCTTGGTAAAAAGAAAAACCACGCTCCACCGACATGCGATGCCTCGGCATAGATTACGGCGAACGCCGCATCGGTTTGAGCTACGGCGATGAACTCGGCGTGGCCACGCCCCTGCCCGCGCTCACCGACGCCGCCCCGGAAAAACGCTGGGCCGCGCTCCTCGCCTGCGCGCGCCGTCGCCGCGTCGCCGCCATCGTGCTCGGACTCCCGCTCAACATGGACGGCACCGCCGGCTTCAAAGCCCGCGAAGTGGAAAAATTCGCCGGCCGCCTGCGGGCCGAACTCGGCCTGCCCGTCCACTTGGTGGACGAACGCCTCACCACCCACGAGGCCGAGGCGTCGATTCCCAAGGCAAAACGCCGCGCCGTGCGCGCCAGCGGCCTGATCGACTCGCGCGCCGCGACGCTCATCCTCCAGGACTTCCTCGAACAAACCCTCCCGCCCCCGCCGCCCCCGCCCGCGCCCGCCCCGGAGGACGCGCGCCCATGACCCCAAAAAACGAAACCCCGACACGCTGGAAATGCGTCTGCGCCTACAACGGCGCCCCCTTTGCCGGCTGGCAAAGCCAGCGCGGCGGCGGCGCCATCCAGGACATCATCGAAGCGCGCCTGCGGGCGGTTTTCGGCCGGGGCACCCGCATCCACGCCAGCGGGCGCACCGACGCGGGGGTGCACGCGCGCGGACAGGTCTTCCATTTCGACGCCCCGTGGCGGCACGGCGCCGGGAAATTGCGCGCCGCGCTGGAAGCCGGGCTGCCGCCGGCGCTCCAGATCAAATCGGTGCGCAAAGCGCCGCCGACGTTTCACGCCCGGTTCTCCGCGATCGGGAAAATCTACACCTACCACCTCCACCTCGGCGCGCCGGACCCGTTTGCGCGGCCCTACGTGTGGGTGCGCCGGCGCCCGCTCGATTTCGCGGCGATGACGGCGGCGGCGGCGGCGCTGCGCGGCCGCCACGACTTCCGCGCGTTCAGCGTGCTCAACGACCCCCCGCGCGAGAACACCGTGCGCGACCTGCGCCGGCTCGACCTGGTGCGCCGCGGCGCGCGCATCCGCGTGACCGCCGAGGCCGACGGTTTTCTCTACAAAATGGTGCGCAGCCTCGCGGGCGCGCTGGTGGCGGCGGGCGAAGGCAAAATAACGCCCGCCCGGATCGCGGAAGCCCTCGCCACGGGAAAACGCCCGCCATCGCTGACCACGGCACCGCCGCAAGGCTTGTTTTTGGAACGCGTGCTGTATCGCCCGTGAGCGGGGGGAGGATTTTCGATTTTCGATTCTCGATTTGGCCGACAGTCGGCCAAATCGAGAATCGAAAATCGAAAATCGCTTTCTCCCGCACCGGAATCCCAACTTTCCGCACCGAAGTGCAAGCATTCCTCACCGGTTTTTGCTAGGTTTGTCGCCGTCTTCTGTTCCTGTTCCACCTTTTCCCCGGACCCATAATCATTTTACTCAGCCAGACCCTCATCCAACCCAGACCCATGCACCCGATCCTCGAACAACTCGCCAATTCCGTCATCATCGGCCGCAGCAAGGACGCCAAGGCCTTCACCCAGCAGGCGCTCGACGCCAATGTCCCGCTTCAGCAAATCGTGGACGAAGCCCTCGTGCGCGCCATGGGCATCGTCGGTGAAAAATTCAAACGCAACGAAATCTTCGTCCCCGAAATGCTCGTCGCCGCCCGCGCCATGAAGGAGTCGATGACCCTGCTCGAACCGCTCCTCGCCAAAGCCGGCATCGTCCCGAAATACACCGCCCTCATCGGCACCGTGCAGGGCGACCTCCACGACATCGGCAAAAACCTCGTCGCCATGATGTGGAAAGGCGCGAACTTCCGCGTCATCGACCTCGGCACCAACGTCGATCCGCAAAAATTCATCGACGCCGCCAGGCAGCACAACCCCGACCTCATCGGCCTCTCCGCGCTCCTCACCACCACCATGCCCGCGATGAAGGCCACCGTCGCCGCCCTCAAGGCCGCCAACCTTCCCAAGGGCAAAATCATGATCGGCGGCGCCCCCATCACGCAGCAATTCGCCGACGAAATCGGAGCCGACGCCTACACCGCCGACGCCGGCTCCGCCGTCGAAAAAGCCGTCGAACTCGTCGGCGCGAACTGATTTCCACGCAAAACGGCACGGACATGGCGGACTGTCGCCGACGCCCGAAACGCCCGAACCCCGCCCCCGCCGGCACGGGCGACCCGCCCGCAGGTTCGAGTGGCACGGGCGACCCGCCCATGCACGACGCCATACCGCACTGCACCTTCGTCACCGGCCCCAGCCGCTCCGGCCGCGCGCGTTACATCCGGCAACGCCTTTCCGTCCTCCGCGAAACCGCGCCGCGCGAAACCCCGCCAGCCGCCCCACCATCCGCCCCGCCCGCCTCACCCGCTCCATCCGCCGCCCCATCCGCCGCTCCGCCCGCCGCCCGCGCCGCCGTCCTCGTCATCGACGACGGCGGCCCGCCCGCCCTCCGCGATGACGCCGCCGGCTTCCCCGGCGCGCGCGTCAACAAACTCACCCTCCCCTGCCTCTGCTGCCCCGAACTCGCCGGCCTGCCCGCCGCCGTCCGCTCCATGTGCGGCGCCCCCGGCGGGCCGGTCTCGCACCTTTTCATAAAAATCCCTGACATCGCCGCGCCGCGCCTGCTCGCCGAATTTGACCGCGCGGTCGGCTGGCCGCGCACGCTCGTCGTCTGCCTCGGCGCCGGCTGGGCCCGCGTCCGCGCCGCGCAACAAACGCTCCCCCTGTTTCTCTCCACGCTGCTCGCCCTCGCCGACGAAATCATCACGCCCCCCGCCGATACCGCCGCCGCCGATGAAAACACCATCTCCCTCACCCTCTGACGGGTGTGACTCAAAATGATGCCCCCCCGCCGGAATCTTTTCCCTTACTCGCCGATGTTACGCGGCGGCCAGTTTTTTGGCCCTACTTTTGGCAGGACGGTCTCGCCGAGACCGCCGTCGTTTGCCTCGTGGTGCTCGCGGCGGTCTCGGCGAGACCGCCCTGCCAAAAACCCTCTCCTGCGTAACATCAGTTACTCGTTCTCTTACGTTGCGCGGAAGCCTCCGTTCTCTTCCTCTTTCTCTCCCATTTCTCCCATTTCTCCCATATCTCCCATCCTTCCCATCCCATTTTCCCTCTTGAGGAAAGAGGAAAAATTAAGAGGAAAGATAAAGGGGAACGAAAACGAAACCGGACGCTTCCGCGCAACATCAATTCCTGATTCTTAATTTTCACATCACACCCGCCATGACTCCTCGCGAACGCTACCTCGCCGTCCTCCAAGGCCGCCGGCCCGACATCCTCCCGCGCCTGCCCATCCTCATGCAATTCGCCGCCGAGCACATCGGCTCGCACTACGACGCCTTCGCGTCCGACCACCGCGTGCTCGCCGAGTCCAACCTCCGCTGCGCGGAGGAGTTTGGCATCGACCAGTTGAACACCATGTCCGACCCCTACCGCGAGACCCAGGGCTACGGCGCGAAAATCATCTACCCGCGCGACGGCGTCCCCTACTGCGAAAAACACCCGCTGGAGGACGACCCCGACTTCACCAAACTCCCCCGCCCCGACCCCCTCAAGGCCGAACGCATGCTCGACCGCATCAACGCCGTCCGCGAATACAAACGCCGCGCCGGCGACCGCTACTCCATCATGGGCTGGGTCGAGGGACCGGCGGCCGAGGCCGGCGACCTGCGCACCGTCTCCAACTTCTTCATGGACCTGCTCGACGACGAGGACTACGCGCGCGCCCTCATGGCGCACTGCGTCGATGTCGCCGTCGGGTTTGCCCGCCCGCAAGTCGAGGCCGGCGCCGACACCATCGGCATCGGCGACGCCGTCGCCAGCCAGGTTTCCGCCGCCACCTATGAAAACCTCATCCTCCCGCTGGAGAAAAAACTCGTGGACGCGCTCCACGCCATGGGCGCGTTTGTGCGCATGCACATTTGCGGCAACATCACGCACATCCTCCCCGGCATCGCCACGCTCGGCCTCGACGTGATTGACATCGACCACATGGTGGACCTTGCCGCGGCCCGCCGCATCCTCGGCCCGAAGATTGCCCTCGCGGGAAACATCAACCCCGTCGCCGGCGTGATGAACAGCACCCCGGAAGCCATCCGCGCCGCCGCCCGCCGCTGCTACGAAATCGCCGGCGCCCCCTTCATGGTCAACGCCGGCTGCGAAATCCCCCCCGCCACCCCGCCGCCCCACCTCCGCGCCCTCTGCGAGCCCATCCAGCCATGAAAACGGGCCTGGTTTTGCGCCGGGCTGCGTTTGCGCAAAGCATCCTGATGGCATAAGCTGTGTTCTCGATTTTTCACCAGCAGTTGGAAGCCGCATATCACGTCCGAAATGTCGGGCACGAGCGGGAGTGTTTCACCCAAGATGCGAGGGCTGGAATGCGAGTGCCATGCCATGAAAAAACAGGCGAATTGCGGCTCAAAGCAGGCCGAATTGCACCTCAAGTCAACTATTGACTAAATAATTCTTTGCCTCCGCCTGTTTTTATCATCAAGAACCGATTGTTCTTTTGTCCGCACTTTCTCTTTTTCCTGCCGTTTGCCACCATTTTTCTCCGCTTTTCCTAACCAATCACACATGCCCGCCTGCCTCCGCCCTGCTTGCAAGGCCTCAAAAT
>JAITDF010000200.1 GCA_031282705.1 Opitutaceae bacterium
TTGGGGGCGTCCCGCCCCGACCCCGTCTAGTCCCTGGCGGGGGCCCGTGCTGGGCGGGCCCCACCGCCCTGCCAAAATACCTCTCCTGCGTAACATCAGTGAATAATACGGAGAACGAAGGAAGCCGCGGAGTTTCGGGAGACACAAAACCCTTCCGGCAAATATATATTAAAAAATCCAGCCGCCCCCGGAACACCATGCATTCCCGCATCCCCGCATTCTCCGCGCAACCTCACGGCGCACCCTCCGCTCCAGCACTTCTCCAATTTCCCCAATGACACCGGACGATCTCTTCAGCGCACTTGAACGCGGGCACTTCGAGACCGCCCGCCGCATCGGCGCCGCCCTGCTTGCCGCGCCCGCCACGAGCACGCCGGCGGTCGTGCTCGGGCTGCATGACGCCCTCGCCGCGCTGACCGAATACCAGGCCGCCAATGCGCTCCTCGCCGCCCGCAAGGACTTGCTCGCCGGTTCCGCCTTCGCCGTCGCCCTGCGTCTGGCGGAGGACGCCCACCGGCTCTGCTCAGAAACGCACTACCGCACCTCCGGGGAAGCCGGCCAAGGCCTGACCCTCGATGAATACTTGGCCAAATACAAGGCCCTCGCCGGCTCCCGTTTCGCCGATGCCATCGGCATGGCGGCGGGTCTCCCGGAGCGGCTCGAAGAAATCCGGGCCTCGCATATACGATGCGGGTGCCCTCTGCCCCCCGATCCCGCCATCGGCACAGCCCCGCCTGTTTGCCATCCCCCCTCCCTCGCTGTCCACTCCTCTCCCGCCGCCACCGGCATCCTTCGCGGCATCATACACACGGAGAACGGGGCGCCCGCCGCCGGCATCGCGGTCACGCTCGGGCTGGCGCCGGAGATAACCCACGTCGATCCACGCACCTTTATCCTGGAAAAACCGCGCTACACCCCGCAAATCGGCGAACTCGCGACGCTCGTCACAAAAACCGGTTCCGACGGCGCCTTCACTTTCAGGGACGTGCCCGCCGGCACGCACGATTTTCTGTCCGTTGCGCTCGACCCAGCGCGGCATGCGATCGCCGTCCGCTTCATCGCCCGCGACATCACCATCGCCGCCGGCAGGGAGACGGTGGTCGGCCCGCTCTCGATTCGCGAATGGCGGAGCGCCCCCGCCCGCGCCCGCGCCAGTCCGCACCCGGACACGCTCGGCTCCGGCGGCTGCCTTTGGAAAAAACTTTCCGACACGCGACTTGACAACCCCTTCCATTACGATTTCCGCCGTCAACTCCTCCGGCTTCCGCTCCCGGCGGGCTTCGACCCGGCCCGCCAGTCCTTGCGCGTCGAAATCGAGCCCGGCCGCGCCGAGCCCCATCAAATCATCGTCGCCGGCGCCGGTGACGCCGCCGGCGAGGTGGCGCTTTTCGTCGCGCTCCCGGCCCGGGCGGAACGCAGCATCGCGATGTTCGCCGCGCCAGTTTCACCGGAAAAATCGCCGGGCGGGTCCCGCCGTGCCGCCGGCGCCGGCCATGCGGACATTTTCCCGGCACCGCCAAAACTTATCGAGGAGTCCCCCGCAATCTGGCAACTCGACACCGGCGCCGCGCAATTCCGCATCGCCGGCCCCGGCGCCGCGCTCATGGATGCCCCCATCCTCAGTGCAAGAGGCGCCGACAAATGCTGGCGTGGAAGCGGCCGCCTCCGGCTGCCGCCGGGCATCGCCGTCACGAGCCGCGCCACCCGCGTGGCATGCTCCGGCCCGCTGCTCATCGAGGTGCGTGTCGAACTGCGCCTCGGCAACGGCGGCCGCCTGTCCTACGCCCTCACCGCCCATGCGGGCGAGCCGTTCCTTGCGGTGCATGAAACAACAGCCGCCATTGACGGCGCATCCTTTGACTTTTCGATTCCCGAGTTTTCCGGCGGGCGCGGCTTCCTGCACTGGACGCCCGAGCAGCCGCACGGCTCGCGGCACTGGCTGGACCTTGAGCGCAAGGATGCGCTTGTCGCCCGCCTGCCCGAGCAAGTCCCGTGGTGGATTCCCCCGCAGGGTTTCGGTTTCGCGGTCACCGCCGGCGATGTTTCCGGACAGGATTATATAGGTGTCATCAGCCTGCGCCGCGGCGAATGGATTGACCGGGAGTTTCACCGCCTGTCGCAAGGCCCGGTTGACATGGACGGCTCCGAAAACCGCGAGCTCGACTGGCCCTATCCTGAAATGGTGGGCTCCTCCATCTCAATGATCACCGCGCACACCGACGCCGGCGGTGATGTGTATTTTCGCTTCGGATGCTTCGACGGCGAGCGCCGCTGGGGATTGTATGTTTCCACCCTCAAGGCCAACGAGGGCCTTTTCAAGGAAATGGGCGCGCTCCAGCACGCCTACTCGTCGCCCCGCCTCCAGGAATTCAAGGACTGGCATTTCGACGAGCCTGACACCCGCGCCCGCCCGCATGTCGTCGCCGCGCGCGACCAGTTGGTTTCCCTCCGCGCCAAGCGCGCCGGCGGGCGTTTCGGCAGGCTTTGGGAAAAAATACGCGCCGGCCGCGTCCCCGGCCCCGCCGCCGGCCTCGCCTTCGCCCTCGAATGCGATCCGGTCGTCGCCTGGAAATGGCGCCTCAACCTCGTGCGCATCGCGGAAATAAACTCCCGCATGATTCTCTTCGGGCGGGACTATTCCGATTTATATTCGCCGGTCATGGGGCGCCCCGTCACGCAATGGGCCGAGGAATACGATCTCATCGCCCCCAGCGGCGTGTTCAGCGAGGAGGAGGAACGCACCATCCGCGCCTTCTTCATACTCATGGGGCATATGTTCATGGAGCTGGATTTCATGAACTGGCGCTTCAACGCCCGCAATGCCAACTTCGAGGCGGACCGCGCGGACATCGTCGGCGCCATCGGCCTTGTGTTCGACGGGCATCCCGACGCCGGCAAGTTTCTGGACCATGTCATTGCGCTGACAAAAAAATCGCTCCTCGTATATTGCACGCCGGGCAGCGGCAAATGGTATGAAAACCCCGCGTGCTATTATTTGCAGGCCGCGAAATGCCGGATGAACCTCGTCTTTCATCTCGTCCGCCGCAACCGCATCACCCTGGACGAAATTCCACGGCTGAAGGATTTCCTGCGCTGGGGCATTATTCTCCTCACCCCGCCCTCCCCGGTCTCCTACGCGATCATGCGCGACGGCGGCGCCGCCGCCGTGTATGACGCGGCGGAAAAGATCAGGCGCATCCCGCCCATCGGCGACCACTCCTCCGTCGGACGCTGGCTGCCCGAGTTTTACGCCACCATGGGCAAACTGTTTCTCGCAAGCGACCCGGAGTTCGGCCGCGAGCTTGTTCACGCCTACTGTGCCGCCAACGCCGACGGCTTCCGCCTCGTCGATCATTACAAGACACCCATCCGGCAGGAGGGCGAGCAGGTGTTCCACGACACCTCGGACGGCTCCTCCCACGGCAATCTGCCGCTCTTTTTTACCGTGATGGAGGAGGCGGACATCCCCGCGGCCCCGCCGGCGCTCCCGCTGGCCAGCCGCCGCCTTGAGGGTTTTGGCGCTGTTTTCCGCCATTCCGTCAACACGCCGCATGAAAACTACGTCCTCCTGAAACAGGGGCCCGGCGGCTATCGTTTTCACCGGACGGAGGGCAGCATGGTGTTTTTCGCAAACGGGCGCCCGCTTGTATATGACGGCGGCGAGGCCGGGGAAACATGGCGCCATAGCACGCTTTCATTCCACGACGTCCACATGCCGCTCGCCGCCGGGCATCTGGAACGGATATTCTGCACGCCGGAGTTTCATTTTTCCCAAGGCGTGCATCCCGGCGCAATCGCCCCGGGGGAACCTGTTTTCCTGAGCGACAGTTGCGGGCACGAGCTTGTTCCTGAATGTTATAAACGCTTCCGCCGGCAGCCCCCGGGTGTCGTCCGCTCGCTCGCATGGCTCGACGGGCGGACGCTGGTCATCCACGACACCATCAATATTGACGCGGCAATCCCCTCGCACTGGCACCTGCAAGTGGTGGGCTCGGCTCCGTCGGGTGATGCCGCCAATGGCTACCTGTTCCCGGGACGCTTCGGCATCGATCTCCAAGTCCTGTTTCCCGGACAAACTTTCGCCGCCGCCTCCGTCGAGACACTGCCCATCCATGAATACAAGGGCGCGCCGGGCGAATGGTTTGCCATGCAGCATCTGTGCCTCGCCGCGCCCGGCGCCCGCAACTATCTCGCGGTGCTGCATCCCGCCGCCGATGGCACGGTGGCCGCTGAGAACATGATATATGGCAGCCAAATCGCGGGCGTCCGCATCCGCTCCGGAAAACAGGATGACCGCATATGGTTCGGACGGGCGCCCGGGACCATTCACTATAACGATGACGGCAACGATGCGTGCGAATTTTCCGGCGCCTCCGGCGCCCTCCTCCTGCGGGAGACGCATGCCTCGCTCTCCCTCGTCGGCGCGGGCAGGCTGAGGCATGGCGGCATCACGCTCGCCAGCGACGGCCCCGGCGTGCTTCTCCGCGTCAATCGCAACGATTCCAGCGCGCGCCTCACCGCCTCGGGCGACGGCGTCATCCACATAACCGCCGGCGCCACGCGCTCCATCCCCGTGCAAGGCGCCTGCGAGTTTGATCTCGCCCCATGGCCATAGTCCGCCTTGGATTCCGGCAAATGTCTCCGTTTATTTCCCATCCATGATTATGAAAACCTGGTATAATCACGCCCGCTACGGCATGTTCATCCACTGGGGGCCTTACTCCGCCGCCGCGCGCGGCGAATGGGTGGCCAACCGTGAATTGTATTCCAAGGAGGAATATACGGAGGAATGCGTGCGCCCCTTCACCGCCGCCCGCTTCGATCCGCGCGAATGGGCGCGTGTCGCCAGGGCCGCCGGCATGGGTTATGTCGTGCTGACCAGCCGGCACCATGACGGCTTTTGCCTGTGGGACACCGCCACCACCGACTTCAAGTCCACCCTCCTCGGCCCCGGACGCGATGTCGTCCGAGAATATGTTGACGCGATTCGCGAGGCCGGCCTGAAGGTCGGGCTTTATTATTCGGTGGCCGACTGGTTTCATCCCGATTATCCCGGCGCTCATGCCCGCGACTGGCCCCAATGCTGGCCCGACGAGGAGAAACGCCGCCGTTTCGTGCAATTCTACCACACCCAGCTTGAGGAGCTCATGACGCGCTACGGCAGGATTGATCTTCTCTGGTATGACGGCTGCATCCCCTCGCCGACCGACGGAGAAATAATCAACACCCGCGTCAGGCAGCTGCAACCGCACATGCTCATCAACAACCGCAACGGCGAGCCATACGACGTGCATTGCAGCGAACAAATAATAAAACCCGGCCCGGCCGGGAAACTCTGGGAAGCCGGCATGACCCTTAATGACAATTGGGGTTATCACGCCGGCGACCGGCAGTGGAAAAACGCGCGCGCGGTCGTCCGCATGTTGACGGAAACCGCCTCCATCGCGGGGAATCTGCTCCTGAACGTCGGCCCCATGGCCGACGGCGCCATCCCGCGGGAATCGGTGGACATCCTCCTTGAGGCGGGCGCATGGCTGCGCCGCAATCCCGGCTGGCTGGCCGACTCCGGGCGCTCGCCGTTTGGCTGGACCAACTGGGGACGCATCACCGTGAAGGACGACCGCGTGTATCTGCACGTGTTTAACAGCACGGGCAGCCGGCTCCGCGTCGCCGACATCGGCAACCGCGTCCTCCGCGTCTCGTATCTCGACGGCGGCGGCGCGCTGCCGTTCACGCAGAAGGGCGACCTGGTGATTATTGACGGAATACAATCCCCGCCCAAGGATCCTATCGCGACAACCATCATGATGGAAGTCGATGGCCGGCCGCGCACCACGCGGCCGCAAACCTCTTTCTGGATTCCAGAATAACCGGGCAACCGGGCATATTATCACCAAACCAAATACAAACGGAAAGACACACCCACATGAAACTCCCCGACGAAGGCACCCTGCTTTTTTATGGAGACAGCATCACGGACAGCGGACGTGATTATAAAACACCGGACGCCCTCGGCGCCGGTTATGTCAGCTTTATCCGCGCCCTGCTTGGGTTCCGGCGCCCCTCGGTCAACCGGCGGGTGCTGAACATGGGCATCAATGGCAACCGCATCTACGACCTCGAAAGGCGGCTTGAGACCGATGTCCTCGCGCACAAGCCGGCGGTTGTCACAATCCTCATAGGAATCAACGACACATGGCGCCGTTTCGACAGTAACATCACGTCGTCCGCCGAGGATTTCCACGACTCCTATCGCCGCATCCTTGGGCAAATCGTCGCGCGGGTGGCGCCGCGCCCGCAACTGGTGCTGATGGAGCCGTTTGTCCTGCCCCATCCCGGGGATCGCCGCGGCTGGCGCTTCGATCTTGATCCCAGGATAACCGTCGTCCGTGACCTCGCGGTGGAGTTTCAGGCCGACCTCATCCCGCTTGACGGAATGTTCTCCGCCGCCGCCACCCGCGCTCCCGCCTCCTACTGGCTCGGCGACGGCGTGCATCCGACCCCGGCGGGCCACGCCCTGATCGCCGACGCCTGGCTGGCCAACGCAAGCTGAATCGGGATAAACAACGATGGAAAATGGACAACGATATAAAAATACTGCGTGAGCTGGCGCATGTCTTTTCCGAAATCAGCCGCCATCCGCGCAACGCCGAGAACGCCCGGCTTTACCGCGCCGTCAACGACCTGCGGCAGATCCGGCCCGTGGTGCTGCTGGACGAGATTCCCTTCCACGAACTGAACGCGGACGGCTCCCTCACCTTGTTGTGCGCGGACCCGTCCGCCCGCGCCATCGAGGATTATATGCGGAAAACCATTTTCAAATGGCGGCATTTCCCGGCGGACATGATTGTCCCGCCCCACATCGGCGTCGGCAAGGTGATTCACTCCACCGGCATCGGCATCCAGGTGCAGGAGGACACCGTGGGCACGGACACGCGAAACCACATCGTCTCCCATGAATATTCGGATCAATTCGAGCGGGAGGAGGATTTGCAAAAACTAAGGATTCCCGTCATCACTTACGATCATGCCGAAACCATGCGCCGCCATGAAAAAATCGCGGGGATGATCGGCGACATCGTGCCGGTGAAAATCAGCGGCGTCGGCTATTTATACAGCATGATTTGGGACGACGTCGTCATGTATCGCGGCGCGTCAAGCCTGCTGATGGACTTGATTGACCGCGCGGAGTTCATCCACGCCCTCATCGCCCGCCTGTATGAAATCCGCACCAGCGTCGCCGAACAATATGAAAAGCTCGGCCTCTACGAATACGGTGCCGAAACCATGCACTGCACCGCCGCGCTGACCGGAGACCTGCCCGCTCCGGAGCCCTCCGCCGGCGTGTTGCGGAAAAACATCTGGTGCCGCGGCGCCGCGCAGATTCTGGGCTCCGTCTCACGGGAAATGCACGCCGAGTTTGAGCTCGCCTACGCGAAGAAATTATTCGAGCCGTTCGGCCTGGTGTATTACGGCTGTTGCGAGCCGCTGCATAACAAACTCGAAACACTGGCCGGCGTGCCGAACCTCCGCAAAATCGGTGTCACCCCGTGGGCGAACCTGGACATGATGGCCGAGTTCATGGGCGGCAGATACGTGATGGCGTGCAAGCCGAACCCCGCCGCCGTCGCCGCCGGCCCGCTGGATGAGGACGCGTTGCGCAAGGAAATCGGCAGAATCCTCGCCGCCGTCCGCCGTAACAACGCCAGTTGCGACATCGTGCTGAAAGACATCAGCTCCGCATCCTTCCGCCTGGAAAACCTCGTCCGCTGGGAGCGGATCGTCATGGAAATGGTGCGGCAGTGGTGAGCGCGCCCGGGTGATTCCCGCCGCATGAATCGTCCCTGCTCTCTTTTGTCGAAGCTCCCGCCGCAAAATCAAAGAGAATGGGAACGATTTCGGAGGGGCCGGCACCACTTTGAATCATTCCCCCGCTCTTTTACTCACTGCGTCCCGCATAATACAGTGAAAAACTGATGTTACGCAGTCGGCCGGTTTTGGTAGGGCGGTCTCGCCGAGACCGCCGTCGTTTGCCTCGTGGTGCTCGCGGCGGTCTCGGCGTGTATAGTCCCGGGTCAAGGGTAACAGTTGTCC
>JAITDF010000268.1 GCA_031282705.1 Opitutaceae bacterium
CTCCCATATCTCCCATTTTCCCGAAACCCCCGCCGTCCGGCCAGCCCGGCCAGCCCGGCCAGCTCCGCCGCCCGCCGCCGCGCCGCCCTGCCGCCCGCCGCCGCGCCGCGCCGCCCTGCCGCCCCCAGCCGCCGCCGCCCGCCCCTCACACGCCGAGCACTTGCAGCCAGCGGGTCACCGGCGTCTGCCAGACGCCGAGCACGAGGGAGCCCAGGGCGAGCACGATGAGCACCGCCGCGACGCCCGGATGCACGGGCGCCGGCGCCGGGCGCTCCAGCACGTCGCCCGGCGCGTCGGGCGACTCCCAGTTCTGGAAAAACGCCGCCCGCAGCCACCCGAAGTAATAATAAATCGAAACCACCACGCCGGCGATGGCGACGCCCAGCAGCCAGTGCAGCCCCGCCTGGAACGCGCCCACGAAGACCAGCAGCTTGCCCATGAAACCGGCCAGCGGCGGGATGCCCGCCAGCGAGCCGAGGCCCGCCGCCAGCACCCCGGCCAGCAGCGGGCTGCGCCGCGAAAGGCCGTGGTAGTGCTCAAGCTCCTGCACCGCGTCGTCCGCGCCGGTGACGTGCACCATCACCCCGAAGACCGCGAACGACGCCAGCAGGTAGGCGATGAGGTAAACATACACCGCGCCGAGCCCGGCCGTGCCGCCGTGCATGAACGCGAGCAGCCCCGTCATCATGAAACCGGCGTGCGCGACGCCGGACAGGCCGATGAGGCGCTTCACGTTGTGCTGCGTGAGCGCGGCGAGGTTTCCAAAGACGATGGTGGCAAACGTCATCACCATGAGCAGCGGGGCGACGGCGCCGGGCCGCCCCCCGGCGCCGAGCACGCCGTGGAAAACCGGCAGCAGGGTGATGAGCACCGCGAAGCCGGCGGCCTTCGAGCCGACGGAGAGAAACGCCGTCACCGGCGTGGGCGCCCCCTGGTAAACATCGGGAATCCAGATCTGGAACGGCACGAGCCCGATCTTGAACGCGACGCCGCAGAGCACGAGCACGGCGCCGAGGTTGCCGATGAAGTTGCCGGGGTTGAGGTCGAGCGTGTGGAAAATGCGGCCGAAACCGAGGCCGTTGGCCGCCGGCGCGTAGCCTTCGAGCGCCGGGTCGCCCGCGACCCCGTGGAGCAGCACGATGCCGAAGAGCAGCAGGCCGGAGCTGAGCGCGCCCGTGACGAGGTATTTCAGCCCCGCCTCCAGCGAGAGCGGGCTGGAGCGGACGCAGGCGACGAGGATGTAGAAGCCCACCGTGACCGTTTCGAGCGCGACGAAGAGCATCACGAAATTGCCGCTCGCGCCGAGCAGCATCATCGCCGCGGTGATGACGAGCACGAGGTGGAAAAACTCGATGCGCGGCAGCTCCCGCCTTTTCAGCGCGACCAGGCCCAGCACGCCCGTGAGCAGGGCGGCGAGCACGAAAAACACCCGCATGAACTGGCTGTGCGGCGTGAAGCGCAGCATGCCGTTGAAGACCGGCACGCCGAGGATGCGCTCGTTGAACGGCGCCAGCACCCAGAGCACGGTCACGGCCAGCGCGCAGGCCAGGCCGCCGACCGCGAACGCGGGGATGAGGCGGCGCAGCGTCCTCGGCAGCGCGAGGTCGAGCACGAGCAGCAGCAGCGCGAGGCACGCGAGCAGGATTTCGGGCGTGATGAGCACCCAGCCGTTGTTGGTCGTGCGCGCCAGGTTTTGGAAAAATTCGGTGGTCATCGCGGGCGTTTGTTGGAAGGCGTTGGAAATTTATTTTGCCGCCGCCGCCGCCGTGCCGGCGGCGGCCAAGGTGGAAGCGGCGTCCCGCCGCTCTTCAGGGCCGGCCCCGCCGGCGTCAGCGGCGGTGCCGCGGTCGATCGCGGCCGATCGCAGTCGATTGCGGTCGATCGCGGCCGATGTGGCGGCGCCGGCGGCGGACGACAGCCCGGCGTCGATGGCGGTGGAGATGGACTTGGGCCAGAAACCGATGAGGAGGAGCGCGGCCAGCAGAATCAGCGCGGGGATTTTTTCACCCCGGCGGAGGTCGCGCGGGGGCTGCGCTTCCGCGATTTCCCCGAAGGTCGCGGTGCGCGGGCCGAAGAAGACGCGCGCCACCGAGCGCAGGCCGTAGATGGCCGAGATGATGATGCCGGCCACCGCGGCGGCGGCGAACCCGGGGCCGAGCGCCGGCGCGCCCCACACCGCGACGAAGACGCCCAGCTCGCCCCAGAAATTCGCGAAGCCGGGGAGCCCGAGGCCGGCGAGCGTCGCCGCCGTGAAGAAGGCCGCGAGCACGGGCGCGTCCTTCACCAGCCCGCCCATCCCCGCCATGTCGGGCGTGCGGGTGCGTTTCTGGATGCACGAGGCGAGCAGGAAGAGCAGCGCCACCGAGAAACCGTGCCCCACCATGAGCATGACGGCCGCGCCCGCGCCGGGCGCGCCGCCCGCGGCGAGGCCGAGAAACGCATAGCCCATGTGCATGACCGAGCTGTAGCCGAGCATCCGCCGGAGGTCGCTTTGCGCGAGGGTCACCATGCCGATGACGAGCACGTTGGCGAGCGCGAGCCAGGCGAGCACGCCCGCCCAGTTTTCCGCGCCGGCGGGGAGCAGCGGGAACGCGAGCTGCAACAGCCCGTAGAGGCCGAACTTTTTCAGCACGCCCGCGTGCAGCATGGCCGCGGAGGTGGGCGCGGCGGCGTAGCCCGACGGCGCCCAGGTGTGCAGCGGCCACAGCGAGACGAGCACGCCGAACCCGAACATGAGCAGGGCGAAGATGTTTTTCTGCGCAAGCTCCGGGAGCGGCTGCGCGGCGATGGCCGCCCGCAGCGAGACGAGGTCGAAGGTCTGCGCGCCGCTGCCCTGGTAGAGCGCGATGATGCCGGCGAGCGAGAGCATCGCGCCGAGCGTGAGGTAGATGGTCATCTTCATCGCCGCGTAGTTGCGCCCGCGCCCGCCCCACACGCCGACCATGATGAAGGTCGGGATGAGCGCGAGTTCGTGGAAGAAGTAGAAAAAGAAAATGTCCACCGACGCGAACACGCCCATCAGCCCGCCCTGCATCACGAGCAGCAGCATCAGGTAGAGCCGCAGGCGTTCGGCGCCGGACTGGAGGGCGTAGAGCCCGGCCGCGAGGCCGGTGATGCCCGCGAGCGCGAAGAGCGGCATGGCGACGCCGTTCAGCCCGAGCGCGAGGCGGATGCCGATGTGGCCGAGGCCCACGTCATAGGCCGAGCGAAACGCGTAGCCGTCCGACAGCGGCGCGCCGGAAAACGCCAGCCAGCACCAGACCGCCGCGAGCGCGGGCGCCGCGAAGCCGGCGGCGGCCGCGGCCAGGGCCGGCTTGCGCGGCAGGCCGAGCGCGATGGCGAGCGCGGCGGCGAGCGGCGCCGCGATGGACAGCAGGAGGAGGTCGGCGGGCAAAGGGTTCATTCGGATTGCGGATTTCGGATTGCGGAATGGGAGCGGCGGGAAGGGCGGGAGCGGCGGAGCGGCGGCGGGAGCGGAGGGCGGCGGAGCGGCGGAAGGTTTTTTTTAAAACACGCCGGCGGCGAAGGCCCAGGCGAGGGCGGCGCCGGCGAGGAACCAGTAAACATAAGCGTGCACGCTGCCGGTGTGCAGCGCGCGCGCGCCCATGCCGAACAGCCCGGTGACGGCGGCGAGGCCGCGCACGATGAGCCCGTCGATGAGGAACCGGTCGATGGAGTTCAGCACCAGCGCGAGGCGTTGCTGGATTTTCGCCACGTAGTGGTTGTAGAGGCGGTCGGGCAGGGCGTTGGCGAGGGCCAGCGCGCCGAACACCAGCGGCGCGCGCACGGCGAGCGTGTCGGGCGACACCAGTTTCGAGAGGCCGCGCACCGGGGCCTTGTAGAGGGCGAGCGCCACGCCGGCGCCGAGCGCGATGATGGCCGCGCTCATGATGACGAGGCCCGCGCCGCCGACGTGCGGCACCCGCCCGGCCACGTCCGCGAACCACGGCGCGTAGAGCGCGAGCCAGCCGCCCGCGACGGAAAACGCGGCGAGCACGGCGAGCGGGAGCACCATCGCCGGGCCGCTTTCGCGCACGTAGTCGGACGCCTCGCTGCGGCTCCGGCCGAGAAACACCAGCTTCCACATGCGCGCCATGTAAAACGCGGTCAGCACGGCGGTGAAGACGAGGACGGCAAACACGAGCCCGTTTTTCTGCTGCGCGAGGTGCAGGATCGCGTCCTTGGAATAAAAGCCCGAGATGAACGGCAGGCCCGCGATGGCGAGCACGCCGATGGTGAAGAACGCGAAGGTGAGCGGCATCTTCCTGAACAGCCCGCCCATCTTGAAAATCTCCTGCTCGTGATGGCAGCCGTGGATGACGGAGCCGGCGCCGAGGAAGAGGAGCGCCTTGAAGAAGGCGTGCGTGGCGAGGTGGAACATCGCCGCGGCGGCGCCGGCGGCGAGGAGCACGCCGCCGGCGGCGGCGTGGGTGCCGGCGGTGGCGGCGCCGGCGTGCGCGGCGGTCTGCCCGCCCAGCCCGAACGCCGCGACCATGTAGCCGAGCTGCGAGAGCGTCGAGTATGCGAGGATTTTTTTGATGTCGCCTTGCACGACCGCGCACAGCGCCGCGTAAAGCGCGGTGACGACGCCGGTCCACATGACGACAGTGAGCGCGGCGGGCGCGGCGGCGAAGAGCGGCTCGACGCGGCAGAGCATGTAGATGCCGGCGGCGACCATCGTGGCGGCGTGGATGAGCGCGGAGACGGGCGTGGGGCCTTCCATCGCGTCGGGCAGCCAGACGTGCAGGGGGAATTGCGCGGATTTGCCGACCGCGCCGCAGAAGAGCAGCAGCGGGATGCCGGCGGAGATGGCGTGCGCGCCGGCGCCGGCGGCGGCGGTTTGCGCGGCGATGCCGGCCAGGTTGACCGTGCCGAAGGCGTGGTGGCACCAGATGATGCCGAGCAGGAAGCCGAAGTCGCCGACGCGGTTGACGATGAAGGCCTTTTTCGCGGCGGCGGCGGCGGCGGGCTTTTCGCAATAGTGGTTGATGAGCAGCCAGGAGCTGAAGCCGACCAGCTCCCAGAAGATGAACATCATGAAAAGATTTCCGGCCAGCACGATGCCGGTCATCGAAAACATGAAGATGCCCAGCCCGCCGAAGTAGCGGCCCCTGGCGGAGTCGCCGCGCATGTAGCCGAGCGAAAACACATGCACGCAGAAGCCGACGAGCGCCACGATGCAGAGCATGAGCGCGGCGAGGTCGTCGAACTTGATGTCGATGGAGACGGCGAAGGCGCCGAGGCGGAGCCATTCAAAGGAGGCGTTGACGGCGGCCTCGCGGTGCCCGCCGAACGCGAGCAGGAAGGCCGCGGCCGCGTGGCCGGCGCAGGCGGCGACGGAGACAAACGCGGCGGCCCCGCCGCGGCGCCGGAGGAAAAGCGCGATGAACGCGGCCGAGCCGAGCGGCAGCAGCAGGGTGGCGAGTGCGAGTTGGACGGGCGTGAGCGGCATGGTCTGGGAGGTTTTTTTATCGGGCCCGGTTCAGTTCTTCAAGGCGTTGAGTTCGCCGACCTGCACGGTTTTGCGGCGGCGGAAGAGGGCGACGATGATGGCGAGGCCGACCGCCACCTCGGCGGCGGCGACGGTGAGGATGAAAAACACGAAGATGTTTCCCTCGGGCGAGCCGTTGTAGCGCGAGAAGGCGACGAGCGCGAGCGTCGAGGCGACCAGCATCAGCTCCAGGCACATGTAAATGATGAGCGTGTTCCTGCGCATGAGCACGCCGAAGAACCCGACGGCAAAGAGCACGACGGCAAGGCTGATGAAATGGTGGAGGCCGATGGTCATGGGAGGGGGAGTTTAAGTTTAAGTTGAAGTTGAAGGTTAGGTGATGTTACGCGGAAGAGTCCGTTCTCTTTCTCTTTCCTCTTTCGTCAAGAGAGGAGAAGGGGATGGAAAAAATGGGAGAGAAAGAGAAAGAACGCTTCCGCGTAACATCAGAGTTTAAGTTTAAGTGGCGGCGGGTGGCGCGGCGGCGGGCGGGGGGCGGCCTTGGGTCAGGGTTTTTTGTCCTCCCCTTGTTTTTTGCTGAGGACGATCACGCCGAGCATGGCGATGAGGAGCAGGAAGCCGACGAGTTGCACGGGGAGCATGTAGGTGGTGAAGAGTTTCGCGCCGTAGAGCTTGAGGTCGGTGAAGAGGGAGCCGGCGGGGATGGGCACGGGCGGCTCGGTGGAAAATTTGCCGCGCGAGAGGACGGAAACGACGCCGGCGGCGAGCAGCGCGGCCGTGATGAGCGCGGCGGCGGCGGTCGTCTTTTTGAGGGGCTTGCGGTCGCCGCCGCCCATGTCGAGGAGCATGATGATGAAGAGAAAGAGCGCCACGACCGCGCCCGCGTAAACAAGGATGAGCAGGAAGGCGGGCAGGTAGGCGTCGAGCATGACAAAGAGCGCTGCGACGCCGCACAGGCACACGAAGAAGCTGAGCGCGGAGGCGACGGCGTTTTTGTTGAGCACCACGCCCAGCGCCGCGGCGAGGGTGACGGTGGACAGGGCGTAGAAGAGGAAATTAGCAGGCATGGAGGGAATGCGGAATGCGGAATGTTCAGTGCGCGTGGCCGTGCGCGGCGGCTTCGGCGGCGGCCTCGGCGGCGGCTTTTTTCTTGTTCCACTTGAAATGGGCGTCGGGGAGGGTGCCGCCCATTTCGTAGAGTTTTTGTTTGTTGTGCACCAGCCCGGCGCGCGAGTAGCCGGAGAGCGAATAGGTGTTTTGCAGCCAGATGGCCTCCTCGGGGCAGACCTCCTGGCAGAGGCCGCAGTAGATGCAGCGGAGCATGTTGATCTCAAATTCCACCGGGGCTTTTTCGATGTGCGCGCCGGGCGAGCCGGCGGGGATTTCGCCGGGGGTGACGCGGATGGCCTTGGGCGGGCAGACAAATTCGCAGAGCTGGCAGGAGACGCATTTTTCGCGTCCGTCGGGGTCCTTCACGAGCGTGGGCGCGCCGCGGTAGCCGGGCGGGATGGCGGGGCGCTGCTCGGGATACTGGAGCGTGACCGCCGGGGCCACGAGGTGCTTCAACGTGGTCTTCATGCCCGCCACGATGTTCGGCAGGTAGGTGCGCTCCAGCAGCGTGAGCGGTTTGCGTTGGACTTGGATGACGGGCATGGCGAGGGAAATTTAAGAATCAAGAATCAAGGGCGCTTTGAAAAATTATGTCCCGCGCGGCGGCGCGGGAAGCCAAGTAGGGGAGCCAAGTAGGGCAAGCGTCCCGCTTGCCTGATTGGTATGTAGGGCGAGCGTCCCGCTTGCCTGACGGGAGCAGGATGCTCCCGCCATTTCGGGGCGACGCCGGCGCGCTTTGCGCGCCATCAGGCAAGCGGGACGCTTGCCCTACGTCCTCAACGCCGCCGCGGGAGTCTTTTAATGATTTCACTGATGTTACGCAGTCGGCAGATTTTGGTAGGGCGGTCTCGCCGAGACCGCCGCGAGCACCACG
>JAITDF010000280.1 GCA_031282705.1 Opitutaceae bacterium
GGTGACGGGCCTTTTTCTCCCGCGCGGCAAACACGGCCTCACCCGCCGCGGCGGCGTGCTCGCCGCCGCCGGCATCATCCTCCCCGGCATCATCGTTTATCTGAACCTCTGAAAAATCCAGCCTTTCAGCCCTTTTCCGCCCATGCTTCCCGTCATCGAATGCCGCCACCTCACGCACTATTACGGCGACAAGCCCGCGCTGCTCGACGTGTCGTGGCTGCTGCGCCCCGGGCGCATCTGCGGCCTGCTCGGGCGCAACGGCGCGGGCAAGACCACCACCATCAACATCCTCAACTCCTTCCTCACCCCGCGCTCCGGCCGCTGCCTCCTCCTCGGCGAGGACTCGCACCAGCTCGCCCCGCGCACCAAGGCCCGCATCGGCTACCTCATCGAGGGCCACATCCAATACGGCTTCTTTAATATAAACCAGATCGAGCATTTCTACTCGCGCTTTTATCCGAATTGGACGCCGGCCATCTACTACCACCTCATGTCGAAACTCGACATCACGCCGCGCCAGCGCATCGCCACCATGTCCTGCGGCCAGCGCTCCCAAGTCGCCCTCGGCCTCATCCTCGCGCAAAACCCCGACCTTATAATATTCGACGATTATTCCATGGGCCTCGACCCCGGCTACCGACGCCTCTTTATAGAAGTCATCCACGACTACGCCGCCGACGGAAAACGCAGCATCCTGCTCACCTCGCACATCATACAGGACCTCGAAAACCTCATCGACGACTGCGTCATCTACCAGCAGGGCCGCGTGCTCCTCGACTTGGAGGCGCGCCGCCTCCGCGACGGTTTTCGCAAATACACCTTTGCCACCACGCCCGCCGTCGCCGGCGCCCGCGACGACGCGCGGCACCTCGTCATCGAGCGCGGCGAAAAACGCTCCGCCCTCCACGGTTTTCTCGACGAGCCCGCCGCCCGCGCCGAACTCGCCGCCCGCGGAATCCCCGCCCCCGACCTCCGCCCCGAACCGGCCACGCTGGAGGACATTTTCATCGCATTAACCGGAAAATATTAAACCCATGCCAGCCCGCAAAAAATCGTTCTCGTTCTCTTACTCGTTCTCGTTCTCGAAACGCCACGGAAATGAAAGAGAGAATGAGAACGAGTAAAAGAACGAGAACGAGAACGAGGAAAGAGAAAGAATAAAGAAACGGAAAACGATTCACAAAAATCATCCCGCCTCCCGCATCACATATACTGCATTCCGCATTCCGAAATCCGAAATCCAAAATCCACATTTCCCCATGTCCCGCGCCCTCTTCTATAAAGAATGGATCAAGCTCCGCCTCTGGTGGGTGCTCATGCTCGCCGCCGGCGTCGCGTTCGCGCTCGTCCTGTTTTTCAAGCTCCGCTACGTCGCCAACGCCAACGAGGCCGTCACGGTTTGGAACGCGTGGATATTCAAGGGCTGGCTCTTCTTCCGCCCCTTCCAATATGTGCCGCTCGTGTTCGGCGTGGCGCTCGGCCTCCTGCAATTCCTGCCCGAGGTGCAGGCCCGGCGCGTCCGCCTCGTGCTCCATCTCCCGCTCGGCGAGACCCGCGCCATCGCGCTCCACCTCGCCGCCGGCCTCCTCCTGCTCGCGCTCGCCCTGCTGCCCGCCGCGCTCGTCTTCTCCCTCGGCGGCGCGCTCTGGTTCCCCCGCGAATGGCAGGGCAACCTTTTCCATGTGCTGACGCCCTGGCTGCTCGCCGGCGCCGGCGCGTATCTCGCCGCCGCCGCCGTGCTGCTCGAAACCAACTGGCGGCACCGCGTTTTTTATCTGCTTCTCGCCGCCGGCGCGCTCCGTCTTTTCCTGCTCGAAACCTTCTACGACACCTGCGCCCGCATCCTGCCCGCGCTCGCGCTCTGGGTGCTCGCGCTTGTCCTCGTCCCGCTCTTTTCCAGCCACCGTTTCAGAAAGGGCCTCGTGCGATGAGACACGCCGCCCGCATCTTCCTCCTCCTCACCGGCGCGGCGCTCCTCGCGCACTACCTCCCGCTCGGCTGGCACATCCTCACCGCCGGGCGCCAGCGCGTCCCCTACGTTTATTACGGCGACACCGGCGCCGGCTTCCTGTTCACCCGCGTGGAAAAAGCCGGCGGCGACACCCGCCTCATCCACACCGACGCCGCCGGGCGCGCCCTCGAACGCGACACCTTCGAGTCGCTCCTGCCGCTCACCTTCCACGCCCAACTCTATAAAACTGGAGCCATGCCGAAAGAAATCGGCGGCGTGGCCGTCACCCCCGGCGCGCTCCGGCGCGAGCAGTTCAACCTCCGCGTCCGCCCCGACCAGCTCGACACCCCGCTCGTCCCGCTGCACCCCGTTTTTGAAACCGACAACGGCCGCGCCCGCCTCGAAATCCCGCCCGACTTCATGCGCATAAACGGCGCGGCGGGAGTGGCGGACGCGCCGGGGCCGGGCGCGCGCCGCCGTGCCATCGAGTTTCTCGACCCGAAAACCAACACCATCCTCCCCGAAAAAAGCGCCCTCTACACCGACGCCTTTGCCCGCGCCCGCTTTGTCTTCCCCGTCACCGCCGCCGGCTCCAACCCCACGGCCCGCAAACCCTACGACGAAGGCATCTACCTCGCCGACGCCGAAGGCCAGGTCTTCCTGCTGCGGCAGGCGCGCGGCCGCCCCGGCCTCGTCCGCGTGGCCGATCACGCCGCCGACCCCGCCGCCTGGCGCGCGCTCCGCCCCCGCCACATCATCGTCAACGAAATCGAAACCCGCGAACTCCGCGCCCTCATCATCGACGCCGGCGGCAAACCCTGGCTCGCCGTCGGCGAAAACCACCGCCTCGTCCCGCTCCCCGTCACCCGCTACAACCCCGCCGCCGACACCCTCAGCCTGCGCGGCAACCTCCTCCACCGCCTCCTCGTCGTCCAGACCGCCGCCGCGCCCGGCGCCGCCCCCGCGCTCGAAGCCGTCGCCCTCGACCGCGACTACCGCGTCCTCGACCGCCACCACGAGACGCTGCCCGACCCCGCCGCCCGACCCGCCGCCCGCGCCGGACGCGTGCTTTTCCCCCTCGCCTGGTGGCTGGCCGGCGACACCTCCGGCTACCTCGGCTTCCACGCCCGCGTCACGCCCCGCGACCTGCTCCCCGCCGCCGCCGCGCTCAACGCCCTGCTCCTCGCCGCGCACCTGCTCATCCTGCGCAGGAACAAAACCCTCGCCCCCGCCCGCCTCCCCGACCTCGCCGCCACCGCCGCCCTCGGCCTCTGCGGCCTGCTCCCCGCGCTCCTCCTCCCGCGCGCCGGCTGACGCGGCCCGCGCGCCTTCCCCTTTTTCCCGCCACACCATGAAAACAAACACACCATGCCAATCGCAACTGAGACTGAGACCGGCTCACCTGCCCCTCATGCTCCTCCTCGCGCTCCCCGCCGCCCTCCAAGCGGCCCCGAACGCCTCGTCGTCCGCCTCCGGCACGTCCAGACCGGCAGCCTCAGCCGCCGGAACCGACGTCATCGAAAGAGAGGTTTACGCCTCGCCCGAGCAAGCAGGCAGATTCGTCATCGAACACGAGGAAATCAACATGGCGCCTTCTACCACGGGTTCCGTCAACGAAGTGCTGCGCATGCGCGCCTTGGTCCAATTCGACCAAAATTCCCGCAATAGCCTGATCGGCGGCGACATCACCCCGCCACGGGTCTCCATCGGCGGCGGGAGGTATTACGAAAATAACTTCCTGCTCGATGGCATCAGTATCTCTAACAACCTCGACCCTTCTGGCTTCAATTCCTCAACATCGGATGGCTCCTCCGTTGCCCCGTCCGGCGAGGCCGAAAGTCGATTCATAGATCCCGACCTCGTCGGCTCGCTGACCGTTTATACCTCCAACGTTCCCGCCGAATACGGTGCCTTCACCGGCGGCGTTATCAGTGCCAAAATCCGCGAGCCGCGAACCGACGGAATACACCTTTCGCTCAAATACCGCCATACCAGCGACTCTTGGGCGCGGCAGCACTATCTCCCCGGACAGGCCCGTTACTCCACCAATGCCGCGAGCTATCAGCCTGAGTTCACAAAACACGAATACTCGCTATCCCTCGAAACCCCATTCTCCTCCGCGAGTGGTGCCATGCATGGTGCCGCCCTGCTCTCCTATACCGAAAAACGCTCCATCATCCCAGTCTATGACACCACAAACCGCGCGGAAAAACACAACACTCTCCGCCTCAACCGAAATCTTCTCCTCAAGCTCACCGAGCGATTTTCCGACGACTTCAAGGCATCCCTCACCACCGCGTGGATTCCCTACGAAGGCGAGTATTACGCCCAAGCAAACCGGCGCGGCAGCCGTTTCACTGCCGTGGGCGGCGGACTCTCCATGCAACTCGACACCGAAAATACCTTCTCCCTTGGTCTTCTCGATACCACCCTTTCTTTCCAACACTCCAACCTTGACCGTGATGGTGAGGGCAACGCCATTTACACTTGGCGCAGCGCCTCTACCAACGCCTACGCCAACTGGGGCACCAGCACTACCGCCATGGAGGGCTTCGCCGGAGACTACACACAGTCAAAAAACCAGTTTACCCTCAAGCCAGTCTTCACCTTCAACCCTCTTCGCACCGGCTGGTTGAAACACGCGCTCAAGGCCGGTGGAGAGTTTTCATACCTGAAATTCAAAGCCAACCACGTCGGCTCGAGCCTTTACATGTGGAGTGGTTCATCCAACTTGAACACCCCGACGAACAGCCCCTACAACACCGACGCGGTCGGCGACCTTAAGGACGGCGTCGTCACTGGCGAGCAATGGCTCAATCGCCGCACCTCCTACGCCCCGTGGCACAAAAACCTCGGCGTCACGCAGGCCGCTTTTTTTGTCGAGGACACCATCCAGTTGGAACGGATTTCCTTCCGCCCCGGTATCCGTGTTTCTTACGACGACATCAGCAACAATGTGGACATCGCCCCGAGGACGCTCCTCAACGTTGATGTCCTCAAAAACAATCTCCTGAACCTCCACGCCGGCTACAATCGTTACTACGGCACTCAAATCATGAACTGGGCCATGTATAACAACACGAACTTCTCCACCGAGACACGCGACTCTTGGGACCAGCCGTGGACATCAACGCCCCCAGTGAGGCCACTCGCCAGCCGGAACCTCGGCGACCTCGACTCCCCCTACAACGACGAATTCAGCCTCGGTGCCGAGGTGAATATCTGGAAAGCCGCCTTCCGCCTTGAGGCAGTCAAACGCAAGCACCGCGACCAAATCCGCTCCATCCCCGACCCCGACGGCCCCGCTGGCGTTTCCAACAACCGGAAATACTCCAACGGCGGGAAAACCGACTACGAGGGTCTCTCTTTTGAAATCGAAAAAAACCTAAATCTCTATTGGGCCGGGAAACACAGACTTCTCTTCACTGCCTCCAAGTCGGAAAGCAAGACCTCCTTCCGCACAGACCTTGGCTTTGCCGAGGGTGCGAACCTCATTTCCCCGGACTACGCTATGTATAACGGCGAAATTGTCCTCAAGGATGTCATGCCGCCGAACAACTTCAACAACCCTTGGGTGCTGGCACTCAGCGATGGCATGAGCTTCCTCAATGATCGCCTCCGCCTTCACAATGTCGTCCGCTACGAAAAAGGCGGCGACGGCGTCTTCTATGTCGGTAGCCGAACCGGTATCAGCCCCGACACCCTGACCATATACGAATATGTGGACGGCCACCAGCCCTCCTCCCTCTACTATGACCTCTCCGCCGAGTTCGACCTATTAAAATGCAAAGGCGGCACACTGACCCTCCGCATCGAAATCATGAACGTTTTTGACCGCAAAATCCTCGCCAATACCGAAAAATCGGTCTCTGGAAACGGTACCGACTCCTACATGATGGGTCGCCAGCTCTACGCCGGAATGCAATACAAGTTCTGATTGCAATATCAGCAGCAATAAACATCCGAATCGAACCATTGAACCTAAATTCTGCAGTTGAAACGAGAGTTCGTTTTTTACCTGTCCCCAATTGCATTCCAATTGCCCGTTTGTGGCGACTTCAGTCGCCCGCTCCGCTCCAATCCGGTGCGCTGATTTTCAACTGCGGAATTTAGGTTGAAAAGGGTGGCGGACCGTTTTTAAGAACCGTTTTTAAGGGACAACCCGGCGGCGCATGGTCAGATTGAACGGTGAAATTCAGACGCCATCACTCAGACGCCACCCATGCCCAACGCCGCCATCACCCGCACCGCGCCGCCCGCGCTCACCCACACCGTGCCGCCCGGCATCCGCCGCATCCGCGCCGACAAGGCGCTCGCCAGCGCGTTCCCCGGACACAGCCGCGCGGCCCTCCAGCGCGCGTTTGACGCCGGGCTCGTCGCGCTCGGCGGGCGCGCCATCCCGCGCGACCACACCGTGCGCGGCGGCGACACCCTCGCCTTCTCCATGCCCGGCGCCAGGCCGTCGGAGCTCAAGCCCGCCGCCATCCCGCTCGACATCCTTTTCGAGGACGGGCACCTGCTCGCCCTCAACAAAGCCGCCGGCATGGTCGTGCACCCCGGCGCGGCGACCGGCGGGGACACGCTCGTGCACGCCCTGCTCGCGCATTGCAAGGGCGGGTTGAGCGGCATCGGCGGCGTCGAGCGCCCCGGCATCGTGCACCGCCTCGACCGCGAGACCTCGGGCGTGATGCTTGCCGCCAAAACCGACGCCGCCCATCGCGGCCTCTCCCGGCAGTTTGCGACCCGCGCGCTGCAAAAAGAATACCTCGCGCTCATCGCCGGCGTGCCGTCGCTGCTCAGCGGCAGCATCCGCAAGCCCGTCGGCCGCAACCCGCGCCAGCGCCATAAAATGACGGCTTTCGAGGGCCCCCATCCCGCCGCGCGCGACGCGCGCACCGACTGGGAGGTGGTGGAGGGCTACGGTGCGCTCGCCGCGCTCGTGCGCTGCCGCATCCATACCGGCCGCACGCACCAGATCCGCGTGCACCTGAAATCCATCGGCCACGTCCTCCTCGGCGACCTTGTTTACGGCTGGCGCGCCGACCCGCGCCTCCCCGTGCAACCGCCCCGCGTGATGCTTCACGCCGCCCGGCTCGTCGTGGACCACCCGGTCACCGGCAGGCCCCTCGACCTCGCCGCCCCGCCGCCGAAAGATTTCAA
>JAITDF010000297.1 GCA_031282705.1 Opitutaceae bacterium
GTGATCTTCGGCTGCGCGGGCACGCCGCGCTCGTTGGCGTGGATTTGCGACACCGTGACATCCACGGCGCCGACGCCGACGCCGACGGAATCCTGGTCGATGCCCGCCACCCCGCCCGAATCCGGCTCCCAATTCAATATGGCCAGCCCGGCATCCTCCGGCACGGAAACCCCGCAGGCTTTTATCCACGGGAGCACGTCCTCCTTGAGCGTGAGCACGGCGTCGGGGCGGTGTTTTTTGAACCACGCGGCAAAGGTGCGCCGGTTCCACTCCTTGGTGATGAACGGCGGCGGAAATTTCCTTTTCCCGTGCAGGTGCGCGTAGGCGAGATAGCCGGCGAGCCAGTTATGGAACACGCGCACGTCGTCCGAATCGTCGAGGGCGAGTCCGGGACGCGTGTAGCCCAGTTCCGCAAGGCGTTCGAGCGCGATGGTGATGCCGCGAATCTGGTGGTTGACCACACGGTGCAGCGCGGGCGCGGGCATCGAGTAGCCGAGCGCGGTGACGGCGTAGCGCTCCCAGTTCATGGACAGGGTTTTCCCCGGCTCGAACAGCGGCGCGATGATGACGCCGGCGACGCCGCGCGCGTAGAGAATGCTGTCCAGCCGCGCGGCGGTCATGCCGTCGCCGTGGGTTGCGCCGTCGTCGTCGCCGTAGGTGAAGACATCGAGCTTGAAGCCGAGTTCGCCGGCGCGCCGGCGCGCACCCTGGAGATACTCGCCGAGCGTGGGCCTTTTGACTGACTGCGCGTCAACGATGAACGCGAGCACGACACTCTGCGGCGCGCTTCGCCTGCGCCGCACCGAGGTCATGAGCGCGGAAATCAGCGGGCTGGGGCGGTAGCCCATTTCGCCGGCCAGTTTCTGGATGCGCTCGCGCGTGGCCCGGGCGGCGGCGGGGTGGTTGCGCAGCGCGAGCGATACCGTCATGCGGGAGACGCCGGCGGCTTTGGCAATGTCGGACAACGTGCGGGCGCGGCTCTGGCTCATGGCCGGAACATGCGGCGGGGAGTTTTATTTTACGAGTAAAAAAACTCCGGCGTTTCCGCCGGCCTGTCCGCCGGCCATAGACGGTTTTGTTTCAAACAACTCCATCCGTCCCCGACCCAGTTATCTCCATGCGACACCATCCACTGCTTTTCACCGCCCGCATCGCCGGGCTTGCTTCGATTTTCGCCGGAGTCATGTCCGGAGTTTTTGCGCAAACGCAGACACCATTACAAACATCCCCGGACGACGAGATCGTCACCCTCTCCGTGTTCAAAGTGGTGGGTGAGGCCACGGAAGACTACATGGCGGCGGAGCAGACCGCCGGCACGCGTTACGCCAGCAAGCTGATGGAAACGCATTTCTCCGTGCAAGTGATCACCTCGGAGTATCTGAATGACTTCAAGGTGCTGGATTTTAACGAAGCGCTTGCTTACACAAGCAGTTTTTCGGACGCGGCCGGCACGCTGGGCGGCACCGGCGCGTTCGTGCTGCGCGGCGTGCGCAGTTTCAGCAATTACAAGGACGGCGTCTTGGGAGGCTTTCTTTATGGCACGGCGAGCCTGGATCACATCGAAGTGGTGAAGGGCACGAACGCCTCCATCTACGGGCAGACCTCCCCGACCGGCATGGTGAACAACGTGACCAAAACCGCGAACCTGACGAAGACCACGTTCCGCGCGTCCTATTCCCGCGGGACGGATGACTACCAGCGTGCGCTCCTCGACGTCAATGTGCCCCTGATCAACAACAAACTCGCTCTGCGGGTGGCGGCAAGCTATGAATACAGCGAGCAGAATGCCCGCGAATTTTTCTATCAACGCCGCACCAATCTCTACGCGACATTGGGCTATAAGCTCGGACGGGACACCGACATCAAATTCTCCATCGATCACATCCGCTCGAAGCAGGAGGCCGGCATCTCGGCGGCCTCGGTGGTCAACGCACAGAACAAGGTGATCGGCATTCTGGGCATGGGTGATTACAAACAATATTACGGCTTCAATCCCGCGGGACCCAGTTCCAACAACCCGATCAACGACACCACGTATGCACTCAGCCTGAGCCATCGCTTCAATCGCATTTTCTCCCTGCGTGTGTTTGGCGCTCACGATCATCGCACTCAAAACCAGTTTCGCGTGACGGGCGCCGGGACCTTCAGGGAGGCGACACGCACCTTCGCCGACCGCACCGCGCGCATTTATCCGGGTCGCATCGGATCCAACGCCGTGCAGGCGGATTTGCTTGCTCAATTCTCGACGGGCCCGGTCAAACACAAGATTCTGCTGACCTTCGACTACCTGAACAATTACCAGACGAGCGAACAATACATGCGCTCGACGCCACTGCCGGTGCTGAATATAGACAATCCGGTTTATTATAATTTTCCCCAGACGTATTACACCTATGATCGCACGATTTTTGATCTGGCAAACCAGAACACTTATACCGACGCGACCACGACCGGCGTCTTCCTCAGCGAACGCGCGTCGATGCTTCGGGACAGGCTGATTGTGATGGGCGGCGTGCGTTACGATTCGGTTGATACGGATGTGAACAACCGCGTGGCAGAGACGGAAACAAAGTTGTCGGCCTCGCAGCCGACATACCAGAGCGGCATCTTGTTCAAGGTGATTCCAGACAGGGTTTCCCTGTATGCGAGTTACAGCCAGTCTTTTACGCCTCAGACGAACCGGATTTTTGATTACTGGGGCAACCCGTTCCCCAACTCCTTTGGCAAGGGATATGATGCAGGCATCAAGGCATCGATCCTGAAGAGCAAGCTGAACTTTACCGTGGGGGTTTTCGGCGTCGACATTACCAACATGCCGCTTGTCGCCCGTGATGCCAACGGCACGCAACTTCTCGATCCTAATGGCGCGAGTTACAACATCGGCGGCGAGCAATCGTCGGGCGGTATGGAGTTCGATTTTAATTGGACGATCACAAAGTCGTTCGGATTGGTGGGCACTTACGCCTACATTGATGCGCGCTGGATCGCGGTGCAGGAACGTCTGATGCTTGATGTGCCACCGGCCAACAATCCCCGGCACGTTGCCTCGCTGATGGTGCGCTATTCTTTTGCGAATCTCGGCATAAAGGGCCTGAGCACGCGCATCGGTGTGCGTTATCGCGACAAGTCGCTGCTGAGCAGTACGATTCGGGACGAGAACGGCACCCTTTTCACCGGAGATGCCTATTTCTTGGTCGAAGGAGGCATCTTTTACGAATGGCACTGGCGCCAGGTAAATAGTGTGATGTCAAAGCTGCGGCATCGCCTTGATTTCAACGTGAAGAATCTGTTCGACGAAAAAGTAGTCGTCTCCCTGGGTACGATTGAGCGCTTCATGCTCATCGGTTCTTACACCGTGTCCTTCTGACTTTGATGCGCATGCGACTGCATGCTTTTCCCCCGGGTTGCCCGTCTGTCGCGCGCCGGGTCATTGGGCGGCAGGGACACTGATGCCCGCCGTCGGCACCTTCGCGGCGCGGCTGGGACTGCCCGCGATTTTCAGCGACGGCATGGTGTTGCGGGCAAATACGACCAACCGCGTGCAGGGCTGGGCCCGCCCGGCGACACCGCGCAATTGCAAGCGGGCGCGCAAACGCCGGCGACCACGGCCGATGCCGCCGGAAACTGGGTCGGCACAACTTGAGGCACTGCCTGCGGGCGGCCCCTGCGAAATGAGAATAACGTCCCGCGCGCGGCGCGGCGCGGCGCGGTCAAAAGGCCACCGCCGCCACTTCGCGTCCGTCCATGTCGAAGGCGGCCAGTTTTATGCCCGCCTTTGTCACATGCCCGCGGATCAGGCGCGCGCGCTCCGGCTCCGGACCGCTGCCCGTGACTTGCGCATAAGGGAACGCGCTGTCCGCCGGAATATGCGTCCACCGGTGCACGTGCCCCGAGATGATCACGCGCGCGCCCCATTTCACCAGCGACGCATGCCACGCGTCGCGGCCGCGCCGGCTGAAACGGTCGAAGCCCGCCGGCTTCGCGAAATAATCCTGCGGCTTTTCATCAACCCAGCGCAGCGGGATGTGGCAGAACACCGCCTTCACCGGCGCGTTTTTCAAGTCGGGCCGTTCGATGATTTTTTCGAGCCAGCGCGCCTGCTCCGCAATCAGCGGCTCGAACGCCGCCGTGCCGTAAAAACTCGGGTGCCGGTCGGGCTTGTCCTCGCCCGTGTCGAGCACGATCGCGCCCAGCGGGCCGCTGCGAAACGCGTAAAACGGCCGCCGCGCGCCGCCCTCGTGCGTGTCGGGAAAATCGACGAAGTCGCCGACCTTGTTTGCCCACAAGCCGCGCACGTCGTGGTTGCCGCGGGTCAGCAGCACCGGCGGCCCCTTGGCCAGATCGACGCCCCCGCGCGGATGCACATACACGCCGGGAATCATCGACGCGTCCGTGTTGTTTCGCCGCACGATGTCGCCATTCCACATCAGGAAATCGGCCGGCGGCGCGTCCCCGCCCTGCGTCAGCGCGGCCAGGCGCGCGAGCGTTTCCTCGCGGTCGTGGGTGTCGTTCCACATCACGAACCGCGTCTCCGCCGCCGCCGGCGCGAGCGTGGAAAACGAATATATGCGCGATGCGACCGGCGGCGGCGCATCGCCCTTGTCGGTCAGCTCCCGGGTCACGCAACGCCACCAATAGCGCGTCCCCGCCGCGAGCCCTTGCAGGCGGACTTTTAATATGCGCTCGTCGTGCGGCGTGAAGCCGTCCGCGTCGCCGCCGCCCTTCAGGTCCAGCCTGTCCGCGCTGGCGCCGTATTCGACCCAGCCGAGGGCGGCCCTGTTCACCGTCCACGCAATCGTGGCCGAATGCGCCGCGGGCGCGAACACGGCGGGCGTCCCGTCAACGAGCGGCCGCGGCGCCGCCGCGAGGCCTTTTTCCCCCGGCGTTTCCGCGGCCCGCGCCAGCGCCCCGGCGCCGCCCGACGCCGCGAGCGTCCCGGCCGCTCCGATCAATTTGACGAAACTCCTGCGTTTGATGTTTGTTTTGGTTTTCATATAGGCAAAAAATGCCGGCCGGCCTGTCATTCCGACGCGGTTGAAAATACATACCGGCCCGACTCCACGGAAACCACAAGGCTGCCGTTTTCAACGCGGGCGGCGAGCACTCCGGGGCGCCCGGCCGCCACCGGCAGGCCGGTGGACTCATCCAGCACCTCCCGCACGCCCGCCGCCAGGGGCACGTGAATCGTGCCGGTGGCGCCGGCGGGTATGTCCGCCGCGACGGTCAGGCGGCCGTTTTCGCGTTTCCACGACGAGGCGACGGGGCCGCGCAGGGACTCGTGGGAGGCCCGCGCCCAGTTCACGCCTTTCACGGTTTGCGGGCGGATGACGACGTTTTTATATCCGGGCCGCCCCGGATCGATGCCCAAGCCCGCAAGATCATTATAAAACCATTCCGTGATCTGCCCCAGCATGAAATGGTTTTGCGAGAGCTTCGGGTTGGCGTCCCATGTTTCCGCCAGGCTCGTGCAGCCTTGCGCGAGCTGGTGGCCGTAGCCGGGGCGCGCGGCCTGGTTGTTCATTTCATAAATCACATCCGAGCGCCCGCCGTCGGCCAGCGCGCGCAGCAAATAGCGGTAGCCCACGTCGCCGGCGGTCAGGCCCTGCCTGCGCACGTCGCGGACAATCGCGTCGAGGACGCGCCCGCGCTCGCCCGGCTCCGCCAGGCCGAACACCAGCGACATGGCGTTGGCGCATTGCGAGTCCGTGGCGTAACAGCCTTTCCCGCGATTGTAGAATTTTTCGTTATAAGCCTTGCGCACCGCGGCGGCCTCGCGCTCAAGACGCGCGGCGTCGTCGTTTTTCCCGAGGCGCGCAGCGATGGCCGCGAGCGTTTTCAAATCCTGATAATAGACGGCCGTCGCCGTCAGCGGGATGGGCGTGAGCTGCGAGCGGCCGGGGCTTTTGGGGCCGAGGTCATACCAGTCGCCCAGCCCGCCGGGGAGGATGCCGTTTTCCGCCTTGCCGCCCAGGTATCCGGCGTAGCGGCGCATTTCATTATAATAACGGTGGAAAACCGTGTCGTCGCCCGTCCATTCGTATTGCTGCCACGCGGCCAGGATGATCGCGCTGCCCCATTCCGGAGAGTCGTGGAAGCCGTCGGAGAACACGACATACTCCGGGGCGATGTCCGGCACCAGCCCGGATTCCGCCTGCGCGTCGGCCATGTCGCCGAAGGTTTTTGTATAAAGGCGAGACAAATCATATTCATAGCGCAACGCGGGGCCGTTGAGATGATATTGCTCCAGCCAGCCGAGCTTTTCGCGGTGCGGGCAGTCCGTGATGACGGAGACGAGATTGCTGCGCTGCGCCCAGCGGACGAGCGCGCGCACGCGGTTGAACAATTCGTTGGAGCAGGCGAACTCGCCGGCGGGCGGCGCGGAGGTGTGCACCACCACGCCCTCCAGCGACTCCACCACCGGCGGCGGATCGCCTGTCACGGGGGCGGCGGCCTCGACCTGCAAGTAGCGGCAGCCTTGATAAAAGAATTTCGGAAACCACTCCTCGCCCTCCTCGCGCCCGGCCAGCGTATAGCTCCACCACACGCCGCCGGTGCCGCGCCCGCCCGAGGCGCGGCTCACCGAGCCGTCGTCGTTCAATAATTCGGCGGGCGTGATTTTCACCACCGAGCCGCGCGCGCCCCTCACTTTTATGCGGGGCATCAGGGACGCGTTTTGCCCGAGGTCATACACCGTCACCTTCGGCTGCAACTCGACCATGCGCAGCGGCGTTTTTCCGATCTGGAGTTCGGTGACGCGCAGCGGCGTGAGCGTCTCGTGCGCCTTCAGCGGCGGCGCGGCGTAGGAGACGCCGCGCAGGGCGCCGCCCGGCCCGCCGGTTTCCACCGCGGGCGCCCAGCCCCGGTCGTCAAAGCCCGCGCAATCCCAGCCGGCAGGCTCCCGGCGCGCGTCGTAATCCTCGCCGCCGTATATGTTGGAAAACACGACCGGCCCGCGATGCGACACTTTCCAGCGCCCGTCGGTGCCTATGCAATCCACGCTCCCGTCGGTGTATTCGAGGCGTATCTGGCAGATGACCGTCAGCGGGCGGAAACGGGTTTCCAGTTTTACATAACGTCCGGGGCGCACATTATAAAAACCGCCGGCCAGCAGCACGCCGACGGCGTTGTCCGCGCCGGCGAGCAGCAGGTTTGTGATGTCGTGCGTTTCATACAACGCGGTTTTTTCATAAGCCGTCCAGCCGGGCGCCAGCAGATGGTCGCCGGCCTTTTTCCCGTTCACCGTGAGCTCGTAATGGCCGAGCCCGGAGATGTGCGCGAGCGCGCGGCGCAGGGGGCGTTTCACGGGAAACTCGCGCCTCGCCATGAGGGCGGCGTTTTCGCGGGGATTCGCGCCGCGCACGTCGAGGCCGTCCACCAGCGCGGATTTTCCCCAGACGCCCTCCTCCAGGCTGTCGCCGGCGATCACCCGCGCGCCGGCGGCGATGTTGCGCCCGCCGGAGACGACCTCCATCTGGTTGAACGCCAGATAATATTCCGCGCCGTCCCGCTTGAGCTGCGTGCTGATGATGCGCACGTAGCGCCCGCGGACGCCCTCCCCGTCCGGCCCCTCCGCCGCGAAGGCCGGCACCGTCGTCTTGTGGTGCGTGTTTCTATAAATGAAATTCCGTTTTGTATAATCGGCGATGACAACCGCGTCCTTGAAGCCGGGGTCGTTCGCGATCTCCACTTTGAAACGCACGGGGAACCCCTGCGCCTCCTCGATGACCTGCCGCACCGGCGAGAAGCGGACGGTCTGTATCAACTCCGGCCCGCCCAGGTCCACGCCGACCCATTTCGGCGCGGCGGCGTCCGCCGCCGGCAGCGAGCGGTAGGCGAGCTTGCCGCGCACCCAGCGCAGCAATTCGCCGTCGGTGATCCAGCCGGCCCGCCACTCGTCGCGCGAGAGCACGCCCATCGTCCACTCGCCGGGCGCGCTCCACGGCGAGGCCCCGCCGTCGCGCCCCCACGCGCGGACCTTCCAAAACACGCGCTCCGACGACGCCAGCGCCCGCCCGCCGTAGGGCACGCTCAACTGCGCGTCGCCCTCGCGCCGCCCGCTGTCCCACACGTCGCCCCTGTCCGCCAGCAGCGCCTCCATGCTGGACGCCGCCAGCACCTGCCACGCCGTCTGCCGCTCGCCGCGCTCCATGCTTTGCAACTTCCACGACAGCCTCGGCGGGGCCGAGTCAACGCCGGGCGGATTCACCATCGAATCGCAACGGATGTCATAAGGCCGGATGCCGGCCCGGGCCGGCGCGCCCGGCAGCCATGCGGCCAGTATTATAAAAAACGCACACATGCGCGGGATGCCGGTGCTGTGATCGTGGGTCATGATGCAATCAACGGGGGGATTCGCGAGAGGAGGAAAATTTGCAAATGAGCGGGATGGACGAGGTGTAAAAACAGAGAGGAGGAAGGATGCCTGCGTTGGTTATCCGGAGGCTGTCGCCCGAACAAGCGTAATATTACCCGGGCAGGAAAATATTAATTCACGCAGGCGGGGTTCTCAGGATTTTCGATGTCTGATTCTCGATTTTTGATTGGGCGCCGCCGCGCCGGTTTGCTGGCGGGGGCGGAAGCTCACCCAAATCGGAAATCCCCGCCAAAAACCGGCCTCCGCGTAACATCAGCCGCTTAATTATGACTGATGTTCCGCGGAAGCGCCGTGCGGCAGCCTGGCAGACTGCCGCTCCGCCCGGAACCGAGTCCGCCCCGAAGCCCACGTCTGGTTGCGGGCTCGTGGCCAGGCGTGATTTTTTAAGCAGCTGATGTTACGCAGTCGGCAGATTTTGGCAGGGCGGACGCGGCGAGCCCGCCCTGCCAAAACTGGCCGCCGCGCAACATCAGTATGTAATATATTACAATGTCGCCGGTCAACTGCGCCGCAGTTGAAAAACACGGTTCAACTGCGGAATTTAGGATCAAAAACAGCGGCGGACCCCAATTCAAGCCAGCCG
>JAITDF010000344.1 GCA_031282705.1 Opitutaceae bacterium
ACAGACCATTTGGCGAGCCACACGGACCATTTGGCGAGCCACACACGCCATTTGGCGCGCCACACAGGCCATTTGGCGAGCCACACACGCCATTTGGCGCGCCACACAGGCCATTTGGCGAGCCACACGCGCCATTTGGCGAGCCACACAGACCATTTGGCGAGCCACACGGACCATTTGGCGAGCCACACAGGCCATTTGGCGCGCCACACGCGCCATTTGGCGAGCCACACAGACCATTTGGCGCGCCACACGCGCCGCGCCGCCGCGGTTGTAAAAACAAACCCCCGAAAACCGCAACGGACCCCAAATAAAAAGTTTTCCCCGCGCCGCCGCCCCGGTTAGACCTGACACCCTCCACTCCACCAACCCATGAAAAAAGACGCCATCCTGTCCAAAATCAAAACCGAGAAAGTCGTCGCCCTCATCCGCGCCGACAGCCCCGACGGGCTCCTCGACTGCGCCAAGGCCCTCGCCGCCGGCGGCCTCACCAGCATCGAACTCACCATGACCACGCCCGGCGCCCTCCGCATGCTCGAAAAAGCCACCGCCGAGCTGCCCGAATTCCTCTTCGGCCTCGGCACCGTGCTCGACACCGAGACCGCCCGCGCCGGCATCCTCGCCGGCGCCCGCTTCATCGTCACGCCCGCCACCCGCCCCGCCGTCAACGAACTCTGCCGCCGCTACAGCATCCCCGTCTTCTGCGGCGCGTTCACCCCCACCGAAATCCTCACCGCCTGGGAATCCGGCGCCGACGCCGTGAAGATCTTCCCCGCCGAGTTCTTCGGCCCCGGCTACATCAAATCCGTCAAGGCCCCCTTCCCGCAAATCGACTTCGTGCCCACCGGCGGCGTCAACGAAAACAACCTCGCCGACTTCCTCAAAGCCGGCGCCGCCGCCACCGCCGCCGGCAGCTCGCTCGTGCAAGCCCGTGCGCTCAAGGACAGGGACTGGCCCGCCATCACCGCCAAAGCCAAAGCCTTCGCCGCCGCCGCCGCCGCCGCCAGGTAAGCGCGCCCCCCGCCGCGTCTCCGAAATCGACCGCAATCGACCGCAATCGACTGCAATCGACTTGAGTCGATGACCGGCAAAGTGCATCCGCCGCCCGGGCGGCGGGAGCATTCCGCATTCCGCGCTCCGCGCTCCGCACACCCTCATGCACTTCGACCTCGACCAGCGCACCGCCAGCCTGAGCGTCGGCGAATTTGCCGACTTCACCCCCGGCCCGCGCGACGCCCCCGGCGGCCCCACCGGCCTCTGGCGCGCGCAACTCGGCACGCACTGGCACCACCAACTCCGCGACCACGCCGCCGCCGACCACCCCGGCGCCCGTTTTGAAGTGCCCGTCACCGGAAAAATCTTTCACCACGGCTGGCTGCTCACCCTCACCGGCCGCATCGACCAAATCCTCCCCGCCCCCGCCCCCGCCGCCGCTGCCGCTGCCCCCGCCGCCCCCCCCGCCGTCACGCTGCGCGAAATCAAAACCGTCACCCGCCCGCTCCCCGCCGACGAATCCGAACTCCGCGCCGATTACCCCGCCTATTTCATCCAAATCGCCGCCTACGTGGAACTGCTGCGCACGGCCGCCACCGTGCGCGGCGAACTGCACTTCGTCGAAATCGCCAGCGGCCTTGCGCAAACCATCGCCCTTTCCCCCGCCGACGAAAACCGCTTCCGCGCCCAGCTCGAACGCGTCACCGAATTCCTCGACCACCGCCACCGCGCCCGCGAACGCCTCCGCCACCTCCGCTTCCGCCCGCCCGTCCCCGCCCCGCGCCCCGGCCAGGAAACCACGCAAGCCGGCCTCGCCGCCGCGCTCGCCGCGCACCCCGTCGTGTTTTTCGAAGCCCCGACCGGCTTCGGCAAAACCGGCGCCCTCCTCCACCTCGCGCTCGACCGGCTCCGCGCCGGCCGCTTCGACCGCGTCCTCTACCTCACCGGCAAAGCCACCGGCCAGCTCCAAGTCATGCGCACCCTCCACGCCATGACCGCGCCCCCCGCTGCCGATGTTGCGCAAAGCGGACAATCCGCCTCCGGCCCCGAACGCCCCCACCCCCCGCCCCCCGCTGCCGATGCTGCGCAAAGACCGCTCTCCGGGCGGGACCTGCCGGTTTTCGATTCCCAATACCCGGGCGGACGCCGCCCCGCCGGCCCGCCGCCGGGAGCGGAAGCCCCCCAATCGAAAATCGAAAACCTCCAGGACCGGACGCCGGCGTAACATCAGAGAGAAATATCAGAGCCATGCCCCGGCCTGGGTCGAGAGGGTGTGAAATATGCGGGCTAAAGTCGGTCCCCCATCGGGGAATGGTGTTATTTTTCCGCCGGCAAACTTGAGAACGGGATTTTGCCGTCAACGAAAACCTCCGGCGGGCGCCAGTCCGCGCGCAACGGCGAGGCGCACGGCACGCCTTCCTCCCCGATGCCGAGCCGGTCTTTTAGCAAATGGAAATTCGCGCTGGCCGGATACGGCGCGGTTTCCTCGCCCAGCGGCGCCGGCGCCGGCGCCGCTGGCGGGCACGGGCGGCATGGCGTCGGGTTTCGCACCCCGGAGCGTGAGAAACGCGAGGGGCACGAGCGCGGCGAGCGAGAGAAAATCGCCGGCGCCGGCGCGGATTTTGTCGCGAAAAAAGCTCATGGTGAAAATGGAATTTTGTTTCGCCGGCGCGGGTCAGCCAACGGTGTCCCCGCCTTCGCCGTCCCCGCCCCAAGCGCCGGTGATGTTCGCGGCCACGTCGAGCCGCCACGACACGCGGCGGAGCAGCGCGGCGGTTTTTTCCAGCGGCCACGCGGTCAGGAGAAACAGCGCCGCCAGCACGGAGAGCACCGCGCACAGCGCGAGGGCGGGGGGACGGAGCGCCTTTTTCATGGGCGAGGACAAGATGGGCATGGCGTAAAAAATACCACTCACGGCGTATTTGTCAATTATTTACCTCTGTTCATGGCGTTGAGATAAATGCATGAGTGCGCCATAATGTGGCGTGCCACGTCGCTCCAAACCCAACCGTCAGCAAAAGCAAGCCCTCGTCCGGCTGGGGGAGAACATCCGCCGCGAGCGCCGGCGCCTGGGGCTGACGCAGGCGGAGCTGGCCGAGCGCGCCGGGCTGCACCCGCGCGTGTTGCAGAAAATGGAGTCGGCCCAGAGCAACATTCTGGCGACGACGCTGGCGCGCCTCCAGTCCGTGCTCCAGTGCCCGTGGGAACTGCTCATGGCCAGCCTGGACACGACCGAGAGCGTGGAGGCGTGGCTGCGCCGCATGGAGGCCGCGCGCGACCCGGACTGGCTGGTTTTCATGCAAAACGCGCGCGCCGCGTGGGAGGGCCGCGCCAAGCCCTCGCCAGGCAAAATCACCGTGCCGCCGCCGAGGTGAGCGGCAACGGCGCCGGCGGCAGGGCAGTGGAGGGCGCGCCGGCGGAATTTTTTGCGCGTTTGCCTCCCGCCGCCGCCCGTGCTTGCGTTTCACGTCTCCCATTTTCGCAAAAACCGATGTCCGCCGCCGCCACCCACATCCACGTCAAAGGAGCCCGCGAGCACAACCTCAAGAACATCGAGGTGCGCATCCCGCGCGGGAAACTCGTCGTGCTCACCGGGCCGAGCGGCTCCGGCAAATCCTCGCTCGCCTTCGACACCATCTACGCCGAGGGCTACCGCAAATACATGGAGTCGCTCTCCACCCAGGCGCGCCAGGTGCTCGAGCAGCTCAGGCGCCCCGACGTCGATTTCATCCACGGCCTCTCGCCCGTGCTCGCCATCGGGCAGGCGGCCGGCGGCGGCTCGCCGCGCAGCACCATCGCCACCGTCACCGAAATCGCCGACTACGCGCGCCTGCTCTGGGCCCTGCACGGCCGGCAAATCTGCCCGCGCGACGGCGGCCGCGTCACCCGGCGCTCGCTCGACGACAACGTCGCCCGCGTCCTCGCCGCCGCCGCCGGCGAGCGCGTCATGCTCCTCGCCCCGCTCATGCGCGCCAGGCCCAGCGTGCTCCGCGAGGAGCTGCCCCGGCTGCGCCAGCGCGGCTTCCAGCGCGTGCGCCTCACGCCCGCCGGCGCCGCCGCCGGCGAAATCAAAAACCTCGACGACGCCGGAATCATCCCGGCGGCGGCCGGCGCCGCCGAGATCGCCGTCGATCTGGTGGTTGACCGCCTCGTCGCCGCCGTCGAACAGCGCAGCCGCCTCGCCGACTCGCTGGAACTCGCCTTCCGCGAAGGCCGCGACCGCGCCGTCGTGCTCGCGCAAAAAGACGCCGCCGCCCCCTGGCGCGAAATCAACCTCAGCCAGTCGCTCGCCTGCGAGGTTTGCGGCGACGTTTTTGAAAAACTCACGCCGCGCCATTTCTCCTTCAACCACACCGAGGGCGCGTGCCCGGCCTGCGGCGGCCTCGGGCGGAAACTGCGTTTCGTCCCCGAACTCGTCGTGCCCGACCCCGCGAAATCCGTGCGCGGCGGCGCGATCAAACCGTGGCGCATCGGCGGAAAAAACCTCATCATCAAACACAACGCCATCCTCAAGCAGCTCGCCGCGCAGCTCCCCTTCGACGCCGACACGCCTTGGGGCGAACTGCCCGAGGCGACGCGCCGCACGCTCCTGCACGGCGCGGGCGAACGCCTCTTCGCCTTCAAATTGAAACGCATGCGCGAGCCGCGCGCCATGCCCTTCCCCGGCGTGCTCGCCATGCTCGACGAAAGCTGGCGCGAAACCGGCAGCGACGGCTTCCGCGCCCGCCTGACGACCTTCATGGTGAGCGGCGAGTGCCCCGGCTGCCGCGGCGCGCGGCTGAACGCCCGCTCCGCCGCGGTGGTGTTGTTTTCGATTTTCGATTCTCAATTCTCGATTTCGCGCTCCCGCGCGGTTGCGGATGCGGACACGGAGCGGCAGCTCCCAATCGAAAATCGAGTTCCGAGCGAAGCGAGAAGCCTGCCATCGAAAATCGAAAATACCCTCACCTTCCCCGCGTTCCTCACCCTCGACGTCGCCGCCGCGCACGCCGTCGCGCTGCGCCTCTCCGACGCGCTGGCCGGCAGCGAGGCGCTGCGCGAAATCGTCACCGGCATCGAACGCCGCCTGCACTTCCTCCTCCAGACCGGCCTCGGCTACCTCACGCTCGACCGCGACTACGACACGCTCTCCGGCGGCGAGGCCCAGCGCGTGCGCCTCGCCACCCAGCTCGGCATGGGCCTCATGGGCGTCATCTACGTGCTCGACGAGCCCAGCATCGGCCTGCACCCCGCCGACAACGCGCGCCTCCTCGCCCAGCTCCGCGAACTCCGCGACTGCGGCAACACAGTGCTCGTCGTCGAGCACGACGAGGACACCATGCGCGCCGCCGACGAAATCATCGAGCTCGGCCCCGGCGCCGGCGCCGAGGGCGGCCGCATCCTCTTCCAAGGCACGCCCGCCGGCTGCGCCGCGCAGCCCGCGCGCGTCTCCCGCACCGGCCCCTACCTCGCGCGCTCATGTTTTGTCGAAAAAAACGCCACCACCAAATCCCCCGCCGCCGGCCCCGGCGCGTGGCTCGTCGTGCGCGAAGCCCGCGAGCACAACCTCCGCGGCATCGACGCGCGCTTCCCCGCCGGCCTCCTCACCTGCGTGACCGGCGTCTCAGGCTCGGGAAAATCCACCCTCGTCAACGACATCCTCGCCGCCGCCGCCGCGCGCAAGCTCAACGGCGCGACCAGGGTCTTCCCCGGAAAACACCGGAGTATCGAAAATCTGGATACCCTGGAAAAACTCGTGCAGGTCGGCCAGGAACCCATCGGACGCAGCCCGCGCTCGAACCCCGCGACCTACACCAAGCTCCTCGACCAGCTCCGCGACCTCTTCGCGCAAGCCCCGCTCGCCAAGGTGCGCGGCTACAAGGCCAGCCGCTTTTCCTTCAACGTGCGCGGCGGGCGCTGCGAACGCTGCCAGGGCGACGGCGTCATCAAGCTCGACATGCAGTTCATGGCCAACGCCTACGCGCCCTGCCCAAGCTGCGGCGGGCGGCGCTTCAACCGCGAGACGCTCGAAATCCTCTTTCACGGAAAATCCATCGCCGACGTGCTCGACATGACCGTGCGCGAGGCCATGCAGCTCTTCCGCCACATCCCGCGCGTCATGGACCGGCTCGAAACGCTGGCCGCGGTCGGCCTCGGCTACCTCGCGCTCGGCCAGTCCGCGACCACGCTCTCCGGCGGCGAGGCGCAGCGCATCAAGCTCTCGCTCGAGCTCAGCAAACGCCAGCAGGGCGGCACGCTCTACATCCTCGACGAGCCGACCACCGGCCTGCACTGGACCGACATCCAGAACCTCATGGACCTGCTCTTCAAACTGCGCGACGCCGGCAACACGGTCGTCGTCATCGAGCACAACCTCGACGTGATCAACCTGGCCGACTGGATCATCGACCTCGGCCCCGGCGGCGGCGCGGACGGCGGCGACATCGTGTATGCCGGCCCGCGCCACGGGATCGAACGCCCGGAGCACGCCGCGCGCTCCCTCACCGGCGCCGCCCTGAAACGCTGGCGCGAAACACCGCCATTGCAGGG
>JAITDF010000413.1 GCA_031282705.1 Opitutaceae bacterium
CTACCATCCCTTATGCACTCCCATCACCTGAAAAAAACTCCAAAAAAAAGTGTCACCCTCATAGCGGGACAACTGTTACCCTTGACCCGGGACTATACACGGCGAGACCGCCCTACCAAGACTGGCCGCCGCGTAACATCAGTTACGGAATATAGGAGCAGATGAATTCGAGCAGCCCGGTGCTTACCTCGATGGTGAAGCCGGAGTTGGCGGGGATGTCGAAGTGGGTGCCGGCGGCGTGATCGCGGGTGCCGGCCTGGCCGTCCAAGGTCACACGGACGGAGCCGGTGATGAGTTCCATGCGCTCGGCGGCGATGGTGTTGAAATGATACGAGCCGGGATGAATGAGGCCGAGGGTTTTTTTGGTGCCGTCGGCAAGGATGATGGTGTGGCTGACGACGCTGCCGTCGAAATAAGTGTTGGCCTTGGCCAGCACGGTGACGTTCGTGAATCGGGTCGGAATGGAGGACATGGTAAAAAAGAAATAAGTGACATGGAAAAGCGGCAACTCAAATGCTGAGCGCACCCCGTTTTTCCGCATATCCATGTTTTCCGGGGAGGGGCGGGCAAGGAGATGCGGACAGGAAGGAAAAAAGCCCTTCGAGGCGCGGTCCTCCATTCAGAATGGCGCGCAACATCAGCCCCTGATGGGACGCGACGCACCGGATTGCGTGGCACGGGCGATCCGGCCCGTGCCACGCAATCTGCCGCCGCCGCGCCTTCGCGAAGCCCTGAATTCCTTCGGCCGCGTCCCATCAGATCAGTCATATGACGCTAAAGGGAGTGCGAAAAACCGCTTTCCTTGGACAGCCCAAGGCATGCGAATGGCGCCAGTGCGTGTTTACACTGATTTTGGGGTTTGTCGCAGTTTTCGATGGGACGGTGCCGCCCCTCCGGGGCTGAAAAGGTCAAGCGCTGTCTCCGCTTCCGCGTAACATCAGTTAGATAAATGGCTTGGGCAACGTCCTTATCCTTGCCCCCCTCGACGATGCACCAGATGGAGTGGCCGGGGATGCCGTCGGCGTCGGTCTGGTTGGTGATGTTTTCGTAAACGATGGCCTCGGTGACACCGGGCACGTCGAGGATTGAGGAGAGTATGCCGTCCACGGTGCCGACCGCCGGCAGGGAGAGGGTGCGGGCGCGGCGGATGCGCAGGTCGAAATCGCTTTCCTCGTCCACGCCGATGTTTGCCGGAGGGTCGGGGTTATCAACGGCAATAACGCCGAGGATGATGGTGACCGGGGTGGTGATGGTGCCAATGGTGGTGCGGATGGCGCCTGGCCCGGCGGCACGAAACAGGAATTTGGGTGGCTGCGCCGGTTCATTACCTTCACCCGGCTGGGGGACGGGAATCGTGGTTGTGGTTACAAGTCGGTATTGGTTGCCCCCGGTGTTGCTGACGGTGAACGGAGTTGCGTCGGGGGCGCCGGATGAGGTAGCGCTTGTCGCAATAAAACCCATCGCAATAAAACCCGCCGCCGTGAAAACCATGCCGTCCTCGCCGCGCCTCCGCCGCCTTTGCCATCACCTCCTCCGCAACCTCCGCCATTTCCGCAGCCCCCGCAGCCTCTGCCGCTTCCGCCGCATCGTCGCCGGCCTTGCCCTGGCCGCGCTCGCCGCGCCGTTTTTGCACGCGGACAAGACCGCGCCGCGCGAGGAGACGCTCAAGGCCATCGTCGCCGACCAGAACGCGCTCTTCGCCCGGGCCGAGGCGCAGGGCGACGCGCTCGACCCCGACAATCTCCAGTCGCAACTCCAGCAGCTTTGCCGCCGCTACGACGCGCTCATCGCCGTCCACAAGGACTTCGCACCCGCCCACGTCGCCTACGGGATGCTCCTGAGCCGGGCCGGGATGCGCCGGGAGGGCGTGGCGCACCTGTTCAAGGCCAACGAGCTGGACGGCCGCATCCCGCTCGTGAAAAACCAGCTTGGCAACTACCATGCCGAGGAGGGCAGGCCGGTCGAGGCGCTTGTGTTTTTCACTGCCGCGAGCGATCTCGCTCCGGACGAGCCGCTCTACCGTTACCAGACCGGCAGCCTGCTGTGCGAGGCCGCGGAGGATTTTCTGGCGACGGGCAGGTGGACGCGCGCGCGGCTCGACGAGACGATGCAGGAGGCCTTCGAGCAGGCGATGAATCTCGCGCCCGGCGACTGGCGCTACGCTTACCGCTACGGTCTTTCGTTCTACGATCTCGCCACGCCCGAATGGGAGGCGGCGCTGCAATTCTGGCGCGATTTTGAAAAAAAACTTTCGCCCGGCATCGAGCAGCAGACCTGCCGCCTGCATCAGGCGCGCGTGCTCGTCGAGCTGCGGCGGCCCGACGAGGCGCGGGCCGCGCTGGGCTCCGTGACGGCGTCCGAGCTGGTGCGGCAGCGCGTCGAGGTCGAAAAAAAACTCGCCGCCGCCCGCGCCCGCGCCGCGAATCCCGGCATCGAGGTGATCAGCGGCACCGTCGGGCCGCCGGAACCGCCGCCGCCGGCGGAGCCCCCGCCGCCGGCGGCGGAGGCAGGGGCAGCGGAGGCGGAGGAGGCGGCGGGAGCGGCGGCGGAAGGGGCGGGGGCGAAAGAGGGCGCGGCAGCGGCGGCGGAAGCGGAGTCGCCGGCGAAAGGGACGCCGGCGGCAAATGACAGGTAGCCGAGGTCACGCGGCGGCGCGAAGCCCCCGCATTTCTTTGGCTGCGCAACGCACCCCGCCCGCCGGCCGGGCGGTTTGTTTTGGAGTGCGGCGAGTTCTCGCCGCTTTTGACGGCGCGACTTGTCGCGCCGCCCGCCGCCGGCGCCGCCCGCCAGCAGCGTCGCCCGTCGCCCGCCGCCGCCTGCCGCCGCCATTTCGCTTGCAAGAGTGCGGCGGAACAGCGACAGCAGCCCTCCCGTCCGGCCAGGCGCCATCCCCGCCTCCCCGTTCAGGCCGCGGCCTCGCGTTCCTTTTCCGTTTTCAGGCGGAGTTGTCCGCAGGCGGCGTCGATGTCGTGGCCTTTTTCGCGGCGCAGCGTCACCGACACGCGGGCGGCGCGGAGCACGCCGGCGAAACGCTCCTGGCGCGCGGGCGCCGGGCGTTTCCACGGCAGGCCCTCGACGGTGTTGCAGGGGATGAGGTTCACGTGCGCGTGGAGATCGAGCGCGATGTCGCGGAGTTTTTCGGCCTGGTCGGGCGAGTCGTTGAGCCCCTCGATGAGGATGAATTCGAGCGTCACCATGCGGCCGTGCCTTGCGGAAAACGTTTTCACGGCGGGAATGAGTTCCGCCAGCGGCCAGGCTTTGTTGACGGGCATGATTTTGCCGCGCACCTCGTCGGTCGCGCCGTGCAGCGAGATGGCGAGCCGGAAGCCGAGCGGCTCGCCGGCGAGGCGCAGGATTTTCGGGACCAGGCCGCTGGTGGAGACCGTGATGCGGCGCGCGCCGAAGCCGAACCCCCACGGCGCGTTGACGATGGTGAGCGCGCGGATGAGCGCGTCGTAGTTGGCGAGCGGCTCGCCCATGCCCATGACGACGATGTTGTCGAACGAGGCGGGCCCGGCCCGCGCGCGCGGCGTGCGCGCATCCTCGCGGCGGCAGACTTGCAGGAGTTGCGCGACGATTTCGCCGGCGTCGAGGTCGCGCTTCAAGCCCGCGAGCCCGCTGGCGCAGAATGCGCACCCCATGGCGCAGCCGACCTGGGTGGAGATGCAGATGGTCTTGCGCGAGTGGTCGAGGCCGACGCCGTCCTGCGGCGCGCGGATGATGACCGTCTCGATGAGCGAGCGGTCGCGGAGTTCGAGCAGGAGCTTGTCGGTCACGTCGGCGGCTGATTCGCGACCGAGGACGAGCGAGGCGGGCATGAGCTCGAAGGTGTCCGCGAGCCAGGCGCGCAGCGGCCTGGGGAGGTTGGTCATCCCGTCCCAGGCGCGGACGCGTTTTTTATAAACCCATTCGAGAATCTGCCCGGCGCGGAAGGCCGGTTCGCCGCGTTCGCGCAGCCGGGCGGCGAGCGAGTCGGGCGTCTCGCCGGTGATCGCGGGTTTTGCGGGCGTGAATTTCATGCGGATGAGGACGGAATGCCGGCCGCCACACCGCTGACAGATGCGCCCGGCCAAGGCAAGAGCGGCGGGTGGCGGCCGGCGGGCGAAAGGCGGCGGGTGGCGGTCGCCGCGTCCCATCAGTCAGTGTAAACACGCGCCAGCATGCCATAACGCATGAACGTTTGCACGATCTTGTCTATGGGCGCGTTGAAAAATCAAAAGCAACAGGGAATCATTGAAAAGCTCACGCGGAGGCTTTGAGGACGTAGGGCAAGCGTCCCGCTTGCCAGACGGTGCGCAAAGCGCGCCGCTGTCCCTTGGAATTTGGGATTTTGGGATTTGGGAGCGCAGCGACCCAAGTAGGGCAAGCGTCCCGCTTGCCCTGCGTCCCAAAAGCCTTCGCGTGAGCTTTTCGATGATTTCATGATGTTTTTTGATTCTTCAAAGTGCCCATAATTCTGCTCCCCAAAAATCCCAAAATCCCAAATGGGAACCTCTGAAAAAAAACCCCGCTATTTTGAATGGATTTCACATCACGCCGCCGCGAAGCGGAGACAGCGACTGACCTTTTCAACCCCGGAGGGGCCGGCAGCGGAGCCAAGTCGAAGGGGTCAGGGTGGAATGGCGCTAATGGTCTGTAAAAAAATAACATGGCTATTTTTTGGAGAGAGGAGCGATTGAATAGTTCCATTCCGGGTGAAAGGAATCCGGGGTGATGTTGATGGCGGCAAGTTCGGCGTCGGTGA
>JAITDF010000418.1 GCA_031282705.1 Opitutaceae bacterium
CGGCTGGCATATCGTCCGCGGACAGCGGTCTGTCAGCCGTCATAAACCAATGGACAGGGAAGCCACTCTCCTGAGCCCACGTTTTTCAGCATCACTCCCTGCGCGGCTGCTTTCCGCGCAATTGTGCGCCCTCGCATTGTGTGCCGTGCCGTCCCGTGCGCAGGCGGTCAGGCCGGCGCCCGGCGACGATCCCGTGCCGGCGCGCGACGACAGGCAAGCCGCCTCGGATCGGGTCCGTAAAAACTCACCTGGCGACGCCGCCAACGAGGAGCCGGTCGAGATGTCCGTCTTCGAGGTCACCGCCAAAAAGCGCGGCTACTACGCCGAGACCGCCATGGCGGGCACGCGCCTGAACTCCAGCATCGAGGACCTCGGCGCGGCCATCACCGTGATCACCACGGATCAGATGGATGACTTCGGCATGATCGACATCAACGACATTCTCAGCTTCGAGGTCGGCACCGAGGGCGCGGGCACTTTCACGGATGTCTCGATTGATGCGAACGGCTCGGTCTCCGACGGCAACATGGACGACCCCGGCTCGGCCAACCGCGTGCGCGGCCTGGGCAACCCCAACAAAACCTTCGGCAATTTCGAGACCAGTGGGAGGACCCCGCTGGACCGAATGTTGCTCGACGGCGTCGAAATCATCCGCGGCCCCAGCTCCATCATCGCCGGCCTCGGCAACCCCGCCGGCACCATCAACTCCATCCCCGCCACGCCCCACCTCACCCGCAACAGAAACAAGGTCCAGGTCCGGCTCGACGGCAACAACGGCTTTCGCGAGTCGCTCGACGTGAGCCGCGTGCTCGTCAAGGGCAGGCTCGCCGTGCGCGCACAGCAGCTGTTCTGGCACCAGGGCTTCCAGCGCAAACCGTCCGGCACCGACGCGGAGCTTTATAATTTCATGGTCAAATACCAGCCGTCAAAGCGCACGGTCTTTAATGTCGCCTACTCGAAATATAAAATCTCGGGCAACCGCGCCAATGCCATCACGCCCGCCGACGGCATCACCCCCTGGCGCGAACGGGGCGAATACACGTGGGACCCGCTGGAGCCGAACCTCGGCAGCACCTTCGGGGCGGCTTATGACCGGAACGGAAACAAAATCCCCGGCCAGGCCAATACCAACTACATGACGAACAACGGCGGCCTTGCCCGCATGTTCCAGACCTCCGGCCGCGGCACGTCCCTCCTGTTTGTGGACCGCGACGGGAGCATTCTCTGGATGGCGCCGCGCGGCACCGAGACCGACAACGCCTTCGCCAACGATCAGACCCAGTATAATTATGCCATGGTGGGGCAACAGCCCGTGCTCGACCCGAACCTGCCGCTCTCGACAACCTCCCGCTATCCCGTCGGCGTCCATGACCGGTCGTTGTATGACTGGACCAGCATCAACATTGCCGCAACCGACTGGTTCTACCAGACGAACGACACCATTCTGGCCAGGCTGGCCCAGACGTTCATCGACACGCCCCAGCACTATCTGGCGGTGGAGTTCGGCTGGTTCCGCGAGGACTCCACCTCCTACAGCAAGCTGCTCATGGGAAAATCCAAGAAGAACCAGACCAGCAGCTACCTTGCGATTGACATAAACCGGAGATTATACGACGGCAGCGACAATCCCAATTACCTGCGCCCCTACCTCGCGGTGAACCAGGACCTCGTGAGCGAGAACCCGCTGCTCAACGACACCTTCCGCACCCAACTGGCCTATAAACTCGATTTCCGCCGGAACAAGGGCTGGACGCGCTGGCTCGGGCTGCACTCGCTCAGCGCCTTTCACGAATACAAACAGTTTGAATGGCGCCGCTACAACTACCGGCATGCGCTGACCAGCGAACACCCGTGGCTGCCCGCCGGCACGCCGCGCGGCACCTCGTCCATCCCGACGGATGCAGCCAACGGCGATCGGGAATGGAACATGGTATCGAACACCAACACCCGGAATTACGCCTTTTATTACATGGGTGATGCCATTGGGCAAAACGTGGACTACTCCCCCGGGACCCTCACCCCCGGCCAGTATGACTACATCTGGGGCAATGTCGCGTCCGGCCTGATTCACCGCGATCCCGCCTATCTGGGGCTGGCCGCCGATCTCGCCGGCTCCGGAGGATTAAACAACACCCTGAAAATCACCAAGAGCCTGGGCGCGGTGCTGCAAAGCCACCTCGTGCGCGATGGTGTGGTTGTCACGGTTGGCATCAGGCGGGACCGGGTTGTTCAACAATACGGCGTCCCTCCGCAACTCATGCCGGACGGTCTCTCGCACGATTACGCGTGGGACAACCAGTGGACTGGAAACTGGCGCAGCAATACTGGCGGGGATGGGTATTACTTCGACCCGGATCGCATGACCCCGAGGACCAACTACGGCGACACGCACGTCGAGGGTGTGGTGGTAAAGCCCGCCGCCTGGATAGGCGCGAATGCGCCGTGGTATTTGCGTTGGATGCGCCAGTTTTCCTTCTTCCACAACCAGTCGGGCAGCCTTGATCTTAGTTATGACCCCGCGATCAATCTGGCCGGACAGGAAGTCCAAAACCCGACGGGCACGGGCAAGGACTACGGTTTCACGCTGCGTCTCTTCGACAACCGGCTGATCATGAAATTAAATCGCTACGAGATGCGCACCCAGAACCAGCGCGGCACTTCCGCGCCCGTCGGGCGGGTGTTGATGTTTGATATCTATGAGCTGAATTTCGATGATGAGGATGAGCCTGAATCCATGAATGCCGTGCGCACATTCGGCCTGAACAAGGTGGCCACCGATTGGGTAAAGCAGATGGCGCTGGCGAATGGCGAAACCCTTGCCTCCGCCGAGATATTTGACCGTGTGGCGGCCATTATGCACATGGCCCCGGAGCGCCTTTACACCATGCAAAACAAACGCTCCCTGATCACCGAGGTGGATGAAGGCGTGGCCAAAGGCTTGGAGTTCGAATTGAACTGGGCACCCGCCGACTACCTGAATCTGCGCTTCAATGCCTCGAAAGCGGAGGCCAGGAATCTCACGGTGGCGAAAGGTTTCGCCGATTATCTGGCCGAGCGTCTGGAGTTCTGGCAAAATTTGATTGATCCGATAACAGGAGCACGCTGGTGGACCAGCGCTTATGAGAACACGGCGACCGGACAGCCCGGGCAGACGGCCGAGGCGTGGTATAACAGCTCTGTGAAACCCGATTGGGACCTGGCCCGGCAACGAGAGGGCATCCCGAGGGACAATGTTTCGAAATATACTTTGAAATTCCTGGCCAACATGAGGCTGGCAGGCATCACCAACCATTCCATCTTAAGGGCGATGGATGTGGGGGGATCCATAAGGTGGACATCTGCGGTCGGCATTGGAAATTACGGCATTGATTTGGACGGCCCGGACCCGATAACCGGCCAGATAGTGCACACAAAACTGGACCCCAAGCGCACGGTGTGGGGCGAATCCACCACCATTGTGGATTTCAACGTGGGCTACCGGACAAAGCTATGGAGAAACAGGGTTGCCGCCCGCTTCCAATTCAACATCGCCAACGCCTTCGAGGACGGCCACCTTCAGGCTGTCCGAGCCGACTCGAACGGGCAGCCCTATGTGTTCCGCATCATTGACCCCCGCCAGTTCAACTTCATTGCGACCTTCGAGTTTTAATAATGCGCCGGATTCTTTCCAGTCCTCCCGCCTGTCTTGCAGAAACGACCGTGCCGGCGGCATATGCCGCCAGGGACGGGGATGAGCCGCCCGTCGTCCAAGGGCGCGCGGGCACTCCCGCCCGCGGGACGACGCGCGACGCCGCCGGCTGTCTGCCCGTGCTTCTTTGCGTTCCGGCGCTTCTCATCGCATTTGCGTCCGCCGCCGCCGGGACGCTTGATCTCGGCAACGGCACGCGCCTCGCCTACACCACACCCGCTCCCGTGCTCGACGGCGAAAAACTCCCCGAGCCCGACTTCGATGCCGATGGGCGGGCGCTCGTCGCCGGCCTGCGCCTCACGCGCACCGTCACGCCTTGCGAAGGCGGATTCACCCTTCGCCTCGCCGTCACCAATACCCGCGGCACCGCCATCGCCCTGCGCGGCCTCATCCCGTTGCAAATCCACGCCCAGGACAACCTCCTCGTGGCGGGCGCGCGCATCCCGGAGTGGACGGTCTTCCGCATGGCGCGCCACAAAAACGATATTCCCGGCCCGTTCCGCCCGACGCTTCGCGACGAAGCCGCGCGGGAGGCCGCCGCGGACAACTCGCAGGGCGTCCATGGCGAGGACGATCCCGACTCGCCCTCGGGCGCTGCCGCCGTCTCCTATCACGCCGACCCCGGCCTCGTCATCATCCCCGACGCCCGGCCCGCGTCCGCCGCGCTGTTCATCGGCTTCGACGGGCAGACCGAACACCTGAGCGACATCGCGCTGCGACTCGACCAAAACCTCACCGCCTTGCGGACGCTCACCGCGCTGGCGGAGTTTGACGGCGTGACGGTGCCGCCCGGCGCGACCCGCTCCACGCATGCCCTTTATATACAAACCGGCGCGGATTGCGACACCCTGCTGCGCGCCCACGCCGCCCGCGTGGCGGAGCGCCGCGGCTCGCGCTCCGCCGCGAACAAAAATGTATTTTGCACGTGGTATTTCTACGGGCCGGAAATCACCGCCGCCGACATCCGCTCCGATCTGGCCGAGTTGAAAAGGCGCCCGGTCAAGTTCGACACCTTCCTCATTGATTACAATTGGGACAACCGTTTCGGCGACTGGAACCCCGACACGGCGCGTTTCCCCGGCGGCATGAAAGCCATGGCCGATGAAATCAAGGCCGCCGGCCTCCTGCCCGGCATCTGGAGCTGTCCCTTTTTTCTCGATCCGAAATCCGAGGCGCTCAAGCGCCACCCCGACCTCCCGCTCAAAAATCGGAAGGGCGGGCGCATCACCAACAAGACCATGCCCTTCATGGAGCCCTGCTTCGTCCTCGATCCCACCGCACCCTCGGCGGAGGCGTTCCTGACGGAGCTGTGCCGGAAATTCACCGGCTGGGGCTACGGGTATTTGAAATTCGATTTTCTGCGCATTGTCACGCTGGACGAAAACACCGCTTTCCACGATCGCACCATGAACCGCGCCCAGGCCTACCGGCGCGGATTGGAAATCCTCCGCCGCGCCGCGGGCGAGCGCACCATGATTGGCATCTGGGGCGGACTCTACGAGGCCAGCGCGGGACTCGTTGACATCATGCGCTCCGGCTCCGACGTCCGCGGCCACTGGGACCCGCTTCCGGGCGATCTTCATTCGACCCGCTACCCGGTGCGAATGCGCCAGACTTTTGCCCGTGCCTTCTACGACGACATTCTTTGGACCGGCGACCAGGACGCCCTCCAGCTTCGCCGTCGCGCCTTCGACCGCCGCTGGCGTTCCACCCGCCCGCACATTTCGATGGGCAATTTCACCGACGAGGAGGCGTTTTCCCTTGTTGCATACAGATTTCTCGGCGGCGGCGTGGTGCAGGTCTCCGAGAAACTCGATGAGATCGACCAGGATCGCTATGATTTATATAAAATGGTGATTCCCACCCGGGCTCCGGTGGCGCGGCGTTTTGGCGGCTGGACCGATTATCTGCCGGAAAAGTTTGCCAGCCGTTTTGACGGGAAAAAAGAAAGCGGCAGGATGCCGCTTCCACCCTGGTCCGTCGTCACGCTGTGCAATTGGAACGGGAACACCGCGAAGGCACTGGCCTTCAAGCCGGCGGACGTGCCCGACCTCCCGGCTGCCCCCGTTTATGCGGCGTTCGAGTTCAAGACGCAGACATTCCTCGGCGTTTACAAGCCGGACGACACGATTGTCCAAGACCTCCCACCCCATGCCGCGCGCATCATCCGGCTCACCCCGCTCGACGCGCCAGGCCGCCATCTGGTCGGGACGGACTTGAGCATGACCTGCGGCATGGAAATCCAATCATTCGACGGCGCGACGCCGGTGCTCGACCCGGCCTTCCGCGACTTCCCGGCGACCTTCACTCTCATCGATTACAAAAACGGCAAGGCAGCAATAACAAAAACCAGATAATTTTAACCACAGATAAACTCAGATTATATAAATCCAAAGAAGAGGCATTCTATCCGCATTCATCTGTGGTTAAAAAATTAAACATTCTCCCATGAAAATCATCCGCTTCATCCATAGCGACCGCACCATCCGCTTTGGCGCGCTCTCCGATTCCGGGGCAGTCGAACTCCTTTCCGGCGGCCTCCCGGATGGTCTGACCCGCACCGGGCAGACCGTCACCCCCGGCAAGCTCCTCGCTCCGCTCGCGCCCGCCGTCATCCTCGGCATCGGGTTGAACTACCGGCATCACGCCGCCGAGACCGGCGCAAAAATCCCCGGGCATCCCATCCTCTTCATCAAGGGGCCGAACACCCTGCAAAACCCGGGGGACCCGATTCATATACCCGTCGCGCAAGCCAGCGACGAGGTGGATTACGAGTGCGAGCTCGCCGTGGTCATCGGCAGGACCTGCAAAAACGTGAGGCGTGCCGGCGCCCTCGGTTACGTGCTCGGCTACACCTGCGCCAACGACGTGAGCGCGCGCGACTGGCAGATCAAGCGCGGCGGCGGCCAATGGACGCGCGGCAAAAACTACGACACGTTCTGCCCGCTCGGCCCCTGTCTGGTGACCGCCGACGAGATTCCCGATCCCAACGCCCTTCGCATCCGCACGCTCCTCAACGGCGAAGCCGTGCAGGACTGGAACACCGGCGACATGATTTTCGACGTGCCCGCGCTCATCGAATTTCTCAGTGCGAGCACCACACTCCTCCCCGGCACGGTCATCATCACCGGCACCCCGCACGGCGTCGGCATGGCCGCCAGGCCGCCCCGCTGGCTGCGGCCCGGCGATGTCGTCACCGTGGACATCGAAAAAATCGGCCAGCTCACCAATCCCGTTGCACTGGAACAATTATAAACACGGCCCCGGCAAAAACAACGCCGCCCTTTGCGCCCTTAAACCAACCGCCCTCCCGTTTATTTAATCATGAGAACACCCATGCTGACCGAACTGAAAACACCAAAAGCAACGCCCGGCGTTTCCGGGCGTTTTGCCCGCGCGGACATGCCCGTGAAAATCACCGCTGCGCTCGCACTCGCGTTCGCCTTCGGCGCGACGTCGGCGCTTGGGCAAAACTGGACTGGCGGCGCCGGCACGACTGACTGGAACACCGCCGGAAACTGGGACACCGGCGTGCCCGCGCCCACCGGAAACGTCGTAATTAATACTGGAACGAGCGGCCCCGTCATCAACTCGGGCGAGATTAACATCACCGGCCTGTCCATGGGCGTGAGCCCCGGCACGGGCGCTCTGACGATTAACGGCAGCGGGACTTTGCATATCGGCACCGGCGCCACCCGCTTCTCGCAAAATAACATGGCGTATCTCACCGTCACGGACAACGCCCGCCTTATCATGGACGCCACCAATGTGGATTTCGCCTATAATAATGCCAGCCTGGTCGCGGTCATAAGCGGAAGCGCCCTGGTGGAAAACGGTGGCACGGGGTCGGTCATATTTGGTGAACGCACCGGAGGACTGATAAATGTGGAGGTCAAGGATCACGCCACTTGGAAAATTCAGGGATCCGCCGCGACTGGTCTCTCACTTGGATGGGTTACGGGAACCACGGTATTCACCATCAGGGACTCCGCGGTGGTGAGCGTTTTGAACGGGGCGGCCATCATCGGCTACGGTGCCAACTCGGTGAACACGCTGACCTTGAGCGGAAGCGCAGCGGGCGCGCGTGGAACCCTAGAGGTCAAAACGGGTGTCCAGACACACGCTTCGAATGCCAACTCCAGACTGGTTTTTGACGGAGGCGTGCTCAAGGCGCTTTCGGGCAGCGCCGCCTTCATTAGGGGGCCGCTGGCCATGATCACCCAAGGCGATGGCGCGTTTATCGACAGCAACGGTTTCAACATCGGTATCCAAAACACCGTCACCTTCACCGGCACGAGCGGCCTCACCAAACTCGGCGCGGGCGCGCTCACGCTCAACAACATCGTCGGCTACACCGGCACGACCGCCGTGCAGGCCGGCTCGCTCATCCTGACCACGTCCAACCAGCTCGCCGCCGGCGGCGGCGTGGCCGTGGCCGCCGGCGGCACGCTCTCCGCCGCCAACCTCGCGCAAACCCTCAACGGACTCGCCGGCGCGGGCTCAGTCAACATCGGCACGGGCGCGGCCACCCTCGGTGGCACCGGCAGCACCGCCTTCTCCGGCAACCTCACCGCCTCCTCGCTCACGAAGACCGGCCCGGGCCGGCTCACCCTCTCCGGCAGCAACACCCTCGCCGGCAACACCACGCTCGACGGCGGCGTGCTCGCCATCGCCCACGACGGCGCGCTCGGCGCGGCCACGGGCAAAACCCTGACCTTTGTCTCCGGCACGCTCGCCGGCGGCGCCGCCACCGGCGCCACCTTCGCCCATGCCATCGCGGCGCAGGCCGGTTCGCGCGTCGCCCTCGACTCCGGGCCGGGCGGCTTCACGGTCTCCGGTGCCATCACGGGCAACGCCGGCCTCGCCAAATCCGGCGCGGGCGATGTCCGGCTCACCGGCAACCTTTCCGGCCTCGCCGGTCCGGTCAGCGTCAGCCAAGGCATGCTGCTCACCGGCGACCTCAACGCCAGCGTCTCCGTCGCCACCGGCGCGGGCTTTGGTGGCGCAGGCACCGTCAACGGCGATGTGCTCTTCGCGGGCGCGGGCCGGATTCAGGTTGGTTTCACCCACAATGATTCCACCGTGACGGCCT